>JAZQNT010000605.1:0-7721 GCA_045627505.1 Nocardioides sp. | reverse complement strand
GTGCATCCGTGGATCCTCGACTTCGGAATCTCGAAGAGCATCGACCCCACGCGAGAACATCCTGACGTCACCCTGACGGACATCGCGGGAACCGTTGGCTACATGCCGCCCGAGAAGCTGAACGGAGAGCGCCGTCCGCATCCGGCGCAGGACGTCTACAGCTTTGCCGTCGTTCTTTACGAGTGCCTGATGGGGCGTCATCCGTTTGTGGATTCGGACGGCAGGCTGCCTACGCAGGCGGTATTGCGGGATAAGATTCAGGCCGCCGACTTTGAGCATCCGGGCGAACCAGCGTCGTATCTCGCCAAGATGATCGTGCGCGGACTCTCGCCGAGGCCAGAAGACCGTCCGAAGACATGCGTGGAGTTCTTCGAGCGGAAAGGACCGGGAGGTGGAGGTCCCGCGGGCCATGGCTTCAGCCTTGCGCAGTCGCAGTTCGAGTGGACCGGGAAACCGATCGTCCCGACCGTTCTGAAGGACGGCAAGGAAATCAAGAATGGCCAGGATTATCTGATTCGATGTAAAAACAACGTAGAGGTCGGCGAGGCGGTTGTCGAGATCGCCGGATTTGCGGTTTCCCGGACCGAGTTGACATTTAAGATCGTGCCGAGGCTGATCTCCCGTAAGAACGCCATTCGGGTTGCCGAGATTCAGCCTCAGCAATTTTGCGGGAAGGCGATTCTCCCTTGCGTAAAGGTCACGGACCTTGAACTGGGAGCGGAACTTCGGCTTGACGGGGATTATGTCGTCGAAGGGATCGGTCGGGGGAATGTCGGCGAGGGCCGGGTCAGGATCATAGGGAAGGGTAACTATACAGGCGAACTTGATAAATCATTCGAGATCTTGCCCAAGAGTTTAGCCGCTTCCACAGTTTGCATAGAAAAGATAGAAGCTGTAGAGTTTAATGGTTTGCCCCAGAGGCCTCAAATCGTTCTTCGCGACAAGGAGCTCGGTTGCCGGCTTGTGCCTGATGTCGACTATGTGGTAAAGTACGGCGATGAGATTTGCGGGAGCGGCAGGGTTGAGATTACGGGTAAGGGTAATTATGAAGGCGTTAAGTCCCGCCGATTCGAGATCTGGGCAAGAGACATCGCAAAGGCGGAGATCAAGCCGATCGTTGACCAGGTCTATGAGGGACATCCCCTGAAGAAGATCGATGTCACCGTTTCTGACCCTGCGATTGAACATGAATTGGAATGCGGGACTGATTACGTCGTCGAATGTCAGGATTCCGATTTTCCCGGCGATGCGCGGGTTTGTGTCCGCGGGCGGGGAAAGTACAGGGGTGAGAAGCGCAGGGAGTTCAGAATCCTCAAGGGGACCGGAAGGAAGGTGCGCGGATGACCCGGCACGCCAGCTCCAGGCACACCACGGAATCCAGGGCCACCGCTCCCTCGGCAGCACCCCCCGCACCTGCTGGGGCGGGCGCTCCGGACGGGGCGCGGTCCCACCTGGAGGCCGCGCACCTGACGTTGGGCTATGAGGGCCGCACGGTGGTCCAGGACCTGAGCCTGGTGGTGCCCCCGGGCCGGGTGTCGGTCGTGGTGGGGGCCAACGGGTGCGGCAAGTCGACGCTGCTGCGTGGCCTGGCCCGGCTGCTGCGCCCGGCCTCCGGCGAGGTGCTCCTGGACGGTCGCGACATCCACTCGCTGCCCAGCCGTGACGTCGCCCGCCGCCTCGGGCTGCTGCCCCAGGACGCCGTGGCCCCCGAGGGGTTGCTGGTGCGCGACCTGGTGGCGCGTGGACGGCACCCGCACGTCGGGCTCCTGCGTCGCCGCACCCTCCAGGACGAGGAGGCGGTCCTGGACGCGATGGCGCTCACCGGCACCACCGAGCTCGCCGACCGTCCGGTGGACGAGCTCTCAGGAGGACAGCGTCAGCGCGTCTGGGTGGCCATGGTGCTGGCCCAACGCACCGACGTGCTGCTCCTCGACGAGCCCACGACCTTCCTCGATCTTGCGCACCAGGTGGAACTGCTCGACGTCCTGCGCGACCTCAACCGGGTACGCGGCACCACGGTGGTGATGGTGCTGCACGAGCTCAACCTGGCCGCTCGTTACGCCGACCACCTGGTGGCGCTCAAGGACGGCCGGGTCGTGGCCGAGGGCGACCCGAGCGAGGTGGTCACCCCCGAGCTGGTCGCCGACGTCTTCGGCCTCGAGGCGCGGGTGGTTCCCGACCCGGTCACCGGTACCCCGCTGGTGGTGCCGATCGGGCGCCACCGTCCGCCCTCGCCCTCCGCCCCGGACCGACAGGAGTCCCCGTGAAGCTGCCCAACTGCGAAGCGACCAGCCCCGAACCGACCAGCCCCGAATCGCCCAGCCCCGCGACCGCCCAGCCGGGGCCGGGCGGGCGCTCGTCGTCGCCGGGGACGCCCCTGACCTGGGCCGAACACCTGCCGATGGTGCTCTCGGAGGTGGAGGTCACCGAGGTGCAACGGCTGAGCCCGTCGTTCGTGCGGATCGTGCTCGCCGGTCCGGGGCTGGAGCACGTGGGCCCGGCTGACTCTCGTTGGGCTGACCCCGGCTGGTGGGACCAGCGGTTCAAGCTGGTGGTGCCCCACGTCGACGGCGGGATCACCTCAGCGGCCGACGCGGACCAGTCGTGGCTGAGCACCTGGACGGCACGGCCGGCGTCCGAGCGCGGTCACATGCGCACCTACACCGTGCGGGAGCTCCGGGGCACCGGTCCACGGACCCGGTTGGCGGTGGACGTCGTCGTCCACGCAGAGGGAGATGAGGGGGCCGCACTCGGACCCGGTGCGCGGTGGGCGCAGGAGGCCCGTCCCGGGACCCGGGCGGTGGCGCTGCTCCCGCGGCGCGGGCACGCCTTCGGCGGGATCGAGTTCCAGCCCCTGGACGCCGCGCGGCTGCTGCTGGTCGGGGACGAGACCGCGGTTCCGGCCATCTGCGCGATCCTCGAGCACCTGCCGGGCGACAGCGTGGGGGCGGCGTTCCTGGAAGTGCCGCTCTCGGCCGACGTCCTCGACGTCGTGGCGCCGCCCGGGGTGGAGGTGCACTGGCTGCCCCGGGACGGTGCGCCGCACGGGGAGCGCCTCCAGGCCGCTGTGCACGCGTACCTGGGCATCCCGACGGCGGCGCTCTCGGGCGACCTGCCCGGCACTGACCTGCCCGGCACCGATGAGGTGGACCCCGAGCTGTGGGAGACCCCCACCTACTCGTCCTCGGGGGAGTCGCTCGTGGACGCCGAGGAGGGCGGGCCAGTGCCGGGGGAGCACGCCCCGTCGGCGGGAACGCGGCACTCCGGGCTCTACGCCTGGATCGCCGGGGAGTCGGCGGTGGTGACGGCGCTGCGCCGCCACCTGGTCACCCAGGAGGGCGTGGACCGTTCGCAGGTCTCGTTCATGGGCTACTGGCGCCGAGGGGTGGCCATGAAGTCCTGAGTGAGACGGACCCCTGGGAGACCAGACCCCTGGGCGACCAGACCCCTGGGGGCGGGCCACTGCCCCTGCTCCGCGTGGGACGTCATGGGAATCGGTGGCCAGGGGCCCCGATCCCCATCACGTCCCACGTCTTGGAACAGCGACAGCCCGCGACCCACAGGGGGTCACGGGCTGTCGTCGGGCCGGAGCCGCTCAGTCGGTGGACGGAGTCACTCCGGCCCAGGACCTCTGACGCCAGCACTTCGCGGGCGCCAGAGGTTCGCTGGCGTCAGACCTTGGTCACGTCGCCCATGTCGTCCTGGACCGCCTGCGGTGCGCCGGTCGGCGACTCGAAGGTGTTCTCGTGCTCGACGATGTGGTTGCGCTCCAGGCTCTCGCCCTCGACGTCCACGTTGGGCATGATCTTGTCGAGCCACTTCGGCAGCCACCAGGCCTTCTCGCCCATGAGGTACATCAGGCCCGGGATGAAGGTCATGCGGATGACGAAGGCGTCCAGCGCGACGGCGGCGGCCAGGGCGAAGCCCATCGACTTGATGATGGAGTCGGCCTGGAAGATGAAGCCGCCGAAGACCGCAATCATGATCGCCGCGGCGGCCGCGACCACGCGGGCCGAGTTGCGGAACCCGTCCACCACGGCCTCGCGGGCCGAGGCGCCGTGGACGTGCGCCTCGCGCATGCGGGTCACCAGGAAGACCTGGTAGTCCATCGCCAGACCGAACACCAGACCGATCAGGAAGATCGGGATGAAGGAGACGATCGGCTGTCCCTCCATGAGCCCGAACGCGCCCTGCTGGAAGATCGCGACGGTGGCGCCCAGGGTGGCCAGCACCGAGAGCAGGAAGCCGAGGGTCGCGGTCAGCGGGACCAGGATCGAGCGGAAGACCAGCATCAGCAGGACGAAGGCCAGACCCACGACCACGGCCAGGTAGACCGGCAGGGCGTCGGAGAGGCGCTCGGAGACGTCCACGGTGATGGCGGTCAGGCCGGTGATGCCCATGTCGGTGCCGGTGGCGGACTCGATCTGGTCCTGGCCGTCGCGCAGCACGTGCAGCAGGTCCTCGGTGGCCTCGTCCTGCGGACCGGTGTTCGGGACTGCCGCGATCATCGCGCCCGGCAGGGCGGTGCCGTCGGGGTTGATGCCGGCGGCCAGCATCGCGGTCTGGACGCCGTCATGGCCCTGGACCCACTCGGTGACCTCGGTGTAGGCGGCGGCGCGCTCGTCGTCGGCCAGGTCGCGGCCGTCGACGACGAACAGGAAGGTGGCCTCCTGGCCGGGGCCGAATGCCTCGGAGATCAGGTCGGACGCCTTGCGCTGCGTGGTCTCGCTCGACGCGGTGGAGTCGGTCGGGAAGGCGAGGTGCATGTTCTTGATCGGGATGGCCAGCGCACCGAGGGCGACGGTGACCAGCAGCACCCACGCGAGCGGGGCCTTGCCCACCAGACGCGCCCAGCGGACACCGTTGTTGACGATGTGCTGACGGCCGTCAGCACCGGTCTCGGTGGCGGGGACGTACTTGCGCACCCGTCCGGCGAACGCCTTGCCCTTGAGCATGCCGAGGACGGCGGGGAGCAGGGTGAGGGAGGCCAGGACCGCGATGACCACGGCGAAGGCTGCAGCCAGACCCATGGACGTCAGGAACGGGATGCCCACGACGGACAGTGCGCCCAGGGCGATCATCACGGTGAGGCCGGCGAAGACCACGGCGGAGCCGGCGGTGCCCACGGCCACGCCGAGGGCGTCCGCGCGGGTCTTGGTGTGGCGCAGCTCGTCGCGGTAGCGGGCGAGGATGAAGAGCGAGTAGTCGATGCCGACCGCGAGGCCGAGCATGGTGGCCAGCATCGGGGTCGAGGAGCCGACCTCGGTGAACGCGGTGAGGGCGTAGATGCCCGCCATCGACGCGCCGACACCGATGATCGCGATCAGGACCGGCAGCCCGGCGGTGACCAGGGTGCCGAAGGTGAGGACCAGCACCAGCAGGGCGATGCCGATACCGATGAGCTCGGAGCTGCTGCTGGCCTCGGTGACCTGCATGGCCTGACCGTTGACCTCGGCGACGATGCCGGCGTCGCGAGCGTCGTCGACGACCTCCAGCACGGCCTCCTGGGTGGCGGGCTCGACGTCGGCGACAGTCTCCTCGTCGAAGACGAACGAGACCTTGCCGGTGCGCTCGTCGGACGAGAGGATCGCGCCCTTCTCCAGGCCGGCCTTGGCCTGCTCGGTGGCGGTGGCCTCGTCAGCGCCTGCCTCCATCGCCTGGGCGATCGCGCCCTGCAGCTGGGCCGTCGGCGACACGATGGCCGGGGCCTTCTCGCCGACCTGCGGGGCCTTCTGCAGGTCCGCGACGAGCTCGTCGATGATCGCCGAGTACTTCGCGTCGGTGAGCTTGCCGGTGGCGTCGCTCTCCGGCACGGCCACGACCACGGTGCCGGTGGGCGCCTCGGCCGAGGCGGAGTCGGGGAACAGCTCGGCCTGCAGGTCGGCCGCCTTCTCCGACGGGATGCCGGGGATGGAGAAGGAGTTGGTCATCGGCTGGCCGAGGCCGCCGGCGATGCCGCCGAGGGCAGCGATCGCGACGACCCAGGCGGCCAGGAAGAGAGGCCACTTCCTGAAGGCCGTCCGGCCGAGTCGGTAGAGCAGGGATGCCATGGGTTTCTTTCTGTCGGGCACCCGGTCGGGTGCTTGTGGGTCGGGGCCTGGTCCCTGATCGGGGTGGCGCTCAGTGCATGAGCCTGAGCGTCTCCTCGAGCAGGTCCAAGAAGGTGGAACTGAGGTCGGTGGAGTCGCCCGCCGCGATCCGCTCGAGCGCCTCGTGGGCGACCGCGCCGAAGACGAGGACGAGCATGCGGGACTGCTGGTGGCTCAGCGTCTCGCCGCGGAGCGCGGCCAGGGTGGTCATCCGTTCGGCGGTCTCGATGAAGCGCTGCTGCACGGCCTCCATCAGGCGCGGCTCGCGCAGCAGGTGCGGGAGACGCTGGACCTCCTCGAGCGACGGGCTGCTGTCGGCGATCATCTCCGCGATGAGCTGACCCAGGTCACGCACCAGGTGGCCGTGGGGGAGGCCGTCGCGGAACCGTTCGAGACGCTCCGGGGGGATGCTCGGGGAGTTGCCCAGAACGGCGTCGGTCTTGCTGGCGAAGTGGTTGAAGAGGGTGCGGCGCGAGACCCCGGACGCGGCGGCCAGCTCGTCCATGGTGAACCCCTCGAAGCCCTTCTCGACGGCGAGTCGCTGGGCGTCGCGGGTGATCCGCTCCTCGGTGGCCCGGGCGCGCGGGCTGGTGGTGGCCGGCCAGGCGGCGAGCCATTCCTCCGTCAGCACTGAATCTGCACTCGTGGTCACGAAGTGCAGTATTGCACTCTGGTGGTTACGAGTGCATTGCAAGCGCGAGAACGTCCCGCAACAAGTGCTGCGGGACGTCCCGGGTGGCTGGCGGCTGGTGACTGGTGGCTGGTGGGCGGAGCTGGCGGTCGGCTGGACGGGTGCGGGGCAGGGACGGCGATCTCAGGCGACCTGGCGGAACGGGTCGTGCTCGGCCAGCAGCTTGTCGATGCGGGCCTGGTCGACACGGTGGTGCACCGCCTGGATCTCCTGGTTGTCCCGCACCACCTTGGCGAGGGTGAACGTCGAGGAGACGAGGTAGAGGCCGGTCATCCCCAGGAAGGCGCGGGCCCACGGGGTGACGTCGAGGTAGAGGACCGCCCAGGCGAGTCCGAGCATCGCGATGCCGAAGGAGATCGCCGCCTGGACGAAGAAGGCCTGGGTGGTGCGCGAGGGAGTCGTCGTGGTTTCCATGAGGATGAGACTGCCCGCGGGGCGGGGGCCCGGGGATGGGTCTGCGTACTCATTCGGCCTGCGTACGCGCGCCCGGGTTCACCGCCGGGGCGGTCCGCGGGCCCCCGTGCGGCCGCGGACCACCCCGAAGGGTTCAGGGCTGCTTGCGCAGCT
Source organism: Nocardioides sp. (assembly GCA_045627505.1). Taxonomy (GTDB): domain Bacteria; phylum Actinomycetota; class Actinomycetes; order Propionibacteriales; family Nocardioidaceae; genus Nocardioides. Next base: position 374 of record JAZQNT010000605.1, on the reverse strand, counting down.
CGTGCTTCATGACCTTGCCCGTCGAGGTGCGCGGCAGGCCGTCGGAGAAGACGATGTCGCGCGGCACCTTGTAGCCGGCGATCCACTCGCGGGCATGGGTGATGACCTCCTCGCGCGACAACTCCTGGCCGGGCTCGGTGATCACGAAGGCGCGGGGACGCTCACCCCACTTCTCGTCGGGCACGCCGATCACGGCAACGTCGGTGATGGCGGGGTGGCGCAGCAACGCCTGCTCCACCTCGACGGTGGAGATGTTCTCGCCGCCGGAGATGACGATGTCCTTGGCCCGGTCCCGGATCTGGACGTACCCGTCGGGGTGCATCACGCCGAGGTCGCCGGTGTGGAACCATCCGCCGCGGAACGCCTCCTCGGTG
>JAZQNT010000604.1:0-4222 GCA_045627505.1 Nocardioides sp. | reverse complement strand
GAGGCGTTGAACTCGGGAGACAGTCTTGAGGAAATAGCAAAGAAATACGGATTCTGGTCGCGAAGTTCATTCTACGGAGCCCCTCCAGGACCTGCCGGGTGAGGGTCAGCACCACCTGCTGGCGGTCGTAGCGGTCGAGCTGCTCCCGCGCCCGCGGGGTGAAGGAGACGGCCTCGGGGCAGTCGGGGTCGGGGGTCAGGCCCCAGGGGGCGTCCCTGTCGGGCTGGGGGAGGGACGAGCCGAGCGTGCCCACCCACACGGTGGGAGCGACGTGTCCACGTGCCCGCACCTGCTTCACCTTCAGCCCCTCGCGGCGCAGCGCGGACTCCAGCCGGCGGGTCAGGCGCGGACCTGGGCTCGTGGCGGGTGCGCCGGGACGTTCTGCGGGCATGCCCCCAGCCTGTCGGACGGCGGCTGGCACGGTGCCGTTCCTCCACAGCCCGGTCCCGGCCCGGAGACGGGGCGCGCCAGGACGTCGTTGTTGCGGGTGACCTGTGGGGGATGCCGGCCCCCGCCGCCGATGGGTACGGTGCGAGGGAGCGTCCTCGGGGCGGGAGCCGGACGAAGGAGTCGGGATGTCGGTGGTGCTGGTGGGGTACGTCCCCACGCCGGAGGGGGAGGCTGCTCTGGAGCAGGCCGTCCGGGAGGCGGGGCACCGGGGCGCGCGGCTGCTGGTGGTGTGCTCGCACCGGAGCGCGGACGAGCAGGAGGTGAACGGGGAGTCCCCGGCCGAGGAGGTCGAGCGGCTGCACGAGCAGTTGGCCACGACCGGGCTGGACTACGAGGTCCGCTCCCTGGTCCGAGGCTTCGAGCCGGCCGAGGACCTGATCAGCCTGGCGCAGGTCACTGGTGCGGAGCTCGTGGTGATCGGTCTGCGCCGCCGGACGCCCGCCGGGAAGATGGTGCTCGGCGACAACGCCCAGCGGGTCCTGCTCGACGCGCCCTGCCCGGTGCTCGCGGTGAAGGACCCGCTCTCCGGAGATGAGTGACGATCGGGCCCGGGCACGCCACCTCACCGGGCCGGGCCACGCGCGGTGTCCGGGGGTCGGTGCACACTTGTCCCATGGCCATCCAGATCTGCCAGGACCCCGCCGCTGACGCACTGCTGGAGTCCTCCGACTTCGCCCTCCTCATCGGGATGATGCTGGACCAGCAGTACCCGATGGAGCATGCCTTCCGCGGCCCGGAGAAGATTCGCGCCCGCTTGGGCTCCTTCGACGTCGAGGACGTGGCCAACGCCGAGCCCGAGCAGTTCGCCGCGCTCGCCGCCGAGACGCCGGCCATCCACCGGTTCCCCGGGTCGATGGCTGCGCGGATGCAGGAGGTCGCCCGGATCGTCGTCGAGCAGTACGGAGGCGACACCGCGCGCATCTGGAACGAGGCCAAGGACGGCAAGGACCTGTTCAGGCGGGTCCAGGCGCTGCCGGGCTTCGGCAAGCAGAAGGCCCAGATCTTTGTCGCCCTGCTCGCCAAGCAGCGGGGCGTGCGTCCCGAGGGGTGGGAGGCCGTGTGCGGCGACTACGCATTGGAGGGCCACCGGTCGGTGGCCGACGTCGCTGGCCCGGACTCCCTGCAGAAGGTGCGCGACTTCAAGAAGGCCAAGAAGGCGGCCGCGAAGGGCTGACCGGCCCCACGGCCCTGGCACGCACGGTCTTGGCCTCTCCGGTCCGGAGGACGTTGCTCATCGGGGGCAACTCGTGAGCATCTCCTCGAGGGCGGCTCGTTCGCTGTCGTCGACGGCCAGGTCCCAGGTGTGCTTGACCTGGATCCAGCGCACCGCGTAGGTGCACTGGTAGGCCTTGCGGGGCCGCCAAGCGGCGGGGTCCTGGTCACTCTTGGCGCCGTTGGTCGGGCCGTCCACCGCGAGCAGGACGTCGAGCGTGTTCGCGTAGGTGTTGCGGCGCTCGGCGCTCCAGGTCGAGGCGCCCGAACGCCAGACCTCGGCGAGCGGCACCACGTGGTCGATCTGCACCTTCTGCGCCTGCGAGCGGTCCTTCAGGTCGTCGAGGACGAGGGTGCGACCGCTGTAGGGGTCGAGCCACTCGCCGGCCAACACGTCGTGCTGGCACCGGCCCTGGGCGGCCACGCGGGTGCTACCGGGGACCGCGTCGCGGAGCAGGACGTCGTCGCGCTGGTTGCAGCCGTTGCCGTCGACGTCGCGCCAGGGCGTGCCGAACGCCTCACGCCGGTAACGCGCCAGGCGGCGTGGTGCGCGCTCGACGTCGGCCAGGGCGCGCAGGGCAGTCCGGCTCTCCTCGACGGTCGGCAGCCCAGCCCCTGGTGCGGCCCCCGCCGCGCTCGCCTCCATGCCGTCGACCGGGGCCAGGTGGGCGTTCGACGCCTCCTCCAGGCGCTGCAGCTCCTCCGCGCCGATCCCGCACCCGGAGAGCAGGAGCAGCGCCGTCAGTGCGGCCGTGATCACCCCGGATCCGCGTCGGTCACGAAAGGGCTTGTGCGGGGCGCGGGCCGCGGAGCTGCCCGGGGTGATCCCGGGAGGGCACGTGTGAGCGACGGGCGAGTGGGTAACAGAAGTGGGGGAAGGGATACGCACGGCCGGAAGCGTGTCATCCGCCGCCGACGTTTCCCGATCCGGGCCTCTGCCACTCTTCACCAGATGCGTGGCACAATGGCTGTGCGGCTCTTGACGACACCGGGACCTGCCGCGCCCCTTTTCGCTCCACGAGAGGTGTTCGTGTCCTCGAACGCACGCAAGACGCTCCCCGCAGAGGTGCTTGAGCACCCCGCTATTGCTCTGCTCGTCGCTGCCGGTGGTGTCACCGGCACGGTCAGCCCGGACCAGGTCCGCCAGGCCAGCGATGCCGCCCAGGTCGAGCCCCGCCACCTGAAGGCGCTGCTCACCCACCTGAGCGACACGGGAATCACGGTCGACGTCACCTCTGTCTCGTCGCGTGCCGCGGCGGCCGGTTCGTCCCGCAAGACGACGACGGCCAAGACCACCGCCAAGAAGGCGACGGCCAAGAAGGTTGCTGTCTCCGCCGAGGCCGGCGAGGAGAAGCCGAAGCCCGCGAAGAAGGCTGCCGCGAAGAAGACGGCGACGAAGAAGGCTGCCGCGAAGAAGGCCATCGTCGACGGCGAGGAGGGCGAGCTCGAGGAGGTCGAGCTCGAGGACCTCGCGATCGACGACGACCACGAGGAGACGGCGGCGCCCGTCGTCATCGGTCCCGACGGCAAGAAGGTCCTGCCCGACATCCCGGACGAGCAGTTCGAGAAGGACGTCAAGAGCGACCCGACGATCAAGCAGGACGAGAAGGAAGCCTCCTTCGTCGTCTCCGCGGCCGACGACACCGACGAGCCCGAGCAGCAGGTCATGGTGGCCGGCGCCACCGCCGACCCGGTCAAGGACTACCTCAAGCAGATCGGCAAGGTCCCCCTCCTCAACGCCGAGATGGAGGTCGAGCTCGCCAAGCGGATCGAGGCCGGTCTCTTCGCCGACGAGAAGCTCGCCAAGGGTGGCAAGCCCTCCGCGAAGACCCTCGAGGAGCTCGAGTGGATCTCCGAGGACGGCAAGCGCGCCAAGAACCACCTGCTCGAGGCCAACCTGCGACTGGTCGTGTCGCTGGCCAAGCGCTACACCGGTCGCGGCATGCTCTTCCTGGACCTGATTCAGGAGGGCAACCTGGGTCTGATCCGTGCGGTCGAGAAGTTCGACTACACCAAGGGCTACAAGTTCTCCACCTACGCGACCTGGTGGATCCGTCAGGCCATCACCCGCGCGATGGCCGACCAGGCCCGCACCATCCGTATCCCGGTGCACATGGTCGAGGTCATCAACAAGCTCGCCCGCGTCCAGCGCCAGATGCTCCAGGACCTGGGCCGCGAGCCCACTCCGGAGGAGTTGGCCAAGGAGCTCGACATGACCCCGGAGAAGGTCATCGAGGTCCAGAAGTACGGACGTGAGCCGATCTCGCTGCACACCCCGCTGGGTGAGGACGGTGACTCCGAGTTCGGCGACCTGATCGAGGACTCCGAGGCCATCGTCCCGGCCGACGCCGTCTCCTTCACCCTGCTCCAGGAGCAGTTGCACGCCGTTCTCGACACGCTCTCCGAGCGTGAGGCCGGCGTGGTCTCCATGCGCTTCGGCCTGACCGACGGCCAGCCGAAGACCCTGGACGAGATCGGCAAGGTCTACGGCGTGACGCGTGAGCGCATCCGTCAGATCGAGTCGAAGACCATGTCGAAGTTGCGTCACCCGTCGCGCTCG
>JAZQNT010000603.1:0-10593 GCA_045627505.1 Nocardioides sp. | reverse complement strand
GGCACTGGCACCATCTGAAAGAAGCCTTCATTGTAGTCAGGCTTCTGCGCAGGATATTGGGAAAACACTAGCTGATGCTGTGCTAGACATTTCAGGCCGGAGCAGCAACGGGCGCAGCAGGGGCCTCGGCCTGGGCCGGGGCAGCAACCGGCTCGGCCGGAGGCGGGGTGGTGGCAGCCGGGGTGGCAGTAGCCGGGGCGGGCGTCACCGGAGCGGCGACCGTGCCGGGCGCGACCTCGACGGCACCCTCAGGCGCCTCGATGTCGAACAGCGACGCCACCGTGGTGATGTCGACGTCCGTGCGCGGGATGCTGGCCGCACCGCTCACGGGAGCGGACCCGCTCACAGGAGCGGACGGGGCAGCCGGAGCGGACGGGGCAGCCGGAGCGGCGGGCGCAGCAGGAGCCTCGGCCTGGGCCGGGGCAGCCGGGGTCTCCGCCGGGGCAGGGGTCTCGGTCGGCGCGATGTCGAACAGCGAGCCGCCACCGTTGCCGCTCGGGGCCTGCTTGTCCTGGGCCTGCTTGTCTTGGGCCGGGGCAGCCGGCTCGGCCGGCGCCGGGGTGTCGAACAGCGAGCTGGCGTCCTCCGGGGCCACGTCGAAGAGTGAACCGCCGGACGTCGAACCTGCCGAGGCCTTGGCGTTCGCACCGACGTCGGCGGGGTCGGTCACCGTGTTGGCGGTCTGGGTGACGTCGCCCACCTCGGGCTCGTCCTTGATCGCCTCGTCGCCCTTGGCGCTCGAGCCGGCGCTCGCGCCCACGAGCACGGCCTCCTGCATGGCGCCACGGACGGCCTTGGTGGCCTGCTCGCCCTTGACCGAGGCCAGGAGCATCTGGGCCACGTCGAGCACTTCGACTGCCTCGTCGGCGCGGCCGGACGCCTGCTCGGCGGTCAGGCCGTCGGCCAGCATCACCCGGCAGAACGGGCAGCCCACGGCGATCTGGTCGGCACCGGTGGCCACGGCCTCCTGGGTGCGGTTGACGTTGATGCGCGAACCGAGGGTCTCCTCCATCCACATGCGGGCGCCACCGGCGCCACAGCAGAAGGACTTCTCCTCTGCGCGCTCCATCTCGACGTACTCGGCGCCGGGCAGGATGTTCAGCAGCTCGCGCGGCGGCGAGTAGAGCTGGTTGTGGCGACCCAGGAAGCAGGGGTCGTGGTAGGTGATCGAGCGCTTCTGCGCGCCGGCGCCGTCCTTGACCGGGGTCAGCTTGCCCTCGCGCACCAGACGGTTGAGCAGCTGCGTGTGGTGCACGACCTCGAGCTCGATGCCGAAGTCCTTGTACTCGTTCTTCAGCGTGTTGAAGCAGTGGGCACAGGTCGAGACGACCTTCTTGACCTTGAACTCCTTGAAGGTCTCCACGTTCTGCGCGGCGAGCTGCTGGAAGAGCATCTCGTTGCCGGCGCGGCGTGCGGAGTCACCGGTGCAGGTCTCGCCGTTGCCGAGCACGCCGAAGCTGATGCCGGCGATGTCGAGCAGCTCGGCGACCGCACGGGTGGTCTTCTTGGCGCGGTCCTCGTAGGCACCGGCGCAGCCGACCCAGAACAGCCAGTCGACCTCGTCGAGGGACTCGATGGTCTCGCCGACCACCTTGACGTCGAAGTCGAGGTCCTTGGCCCAGTCCATGCGGGCGTTGGGCGACATGTTCCAGGGGTTGCCCTTGCCCTCCAGCGCCTTGAAGAGCTGGTTGAGCTCGGCCGGGAAGTTCGACTCCACCAGCATCTGGTAGCGGCGCATGTCGTTGATGTGGTCGACGTGCTCGATGTCGACCGGGCACTGCTGGACGCAGGCACCACAGTTGGTGCAGGACCAGAGGACGTCCTCGTCGATGACGAAGTCGCCGCCCTCGGGGTTGTAGAACCAGTCGAGGACCTCGGTGGTCTCACCGCTCGCGGCGTCGGCGCCGGTCTTGCCGATCAGCGCGCGGTCGCCGGCGGTGCCGTCGGCCTTGGCGTAGGCGTGCTCGCGCAGGCCCATCACCAGCAGCTTCGGCGACAGCGGCTTCTCGGTGTTCCAGGCGGGGCACTGGCTCTGGCAGCGGCCGCACTCGGTGCAGGAGGTGAAGTCGAGGATGCCCTTCCAGGAGAAGTCCTCGATCTTGCCGACGCCGAGGACGAGCTCCTCGTCCTCGTCGTCGTCCATGTTCTCGAGCATCTCGAGGGTGAACGGCTCGCCCTTGACCATCATCGGCTTCATGGCGCCGAGGGCGGTGGAGCCGTCGTCCTCGCGCTTGAACCAGATGTTGAACCAGGCGGTGAAGCGGTGCCAGGCCACACCCATGGTGAGGTTGTTGGCGATCACGAGCATCCAGATCATCGCGGAGACGATCTTCACCATGGCGATGAAGTAGATGATGTTCTCGAGCGTGCCGATGCTCTCGGCGCCGGTCGGGTAGAGGTTGCCGAAGAACTGCGAGATCGGGAACTCTGACCCGGTTGCGTCACCCGGGTGCTCGGCGTTGATCAGGTTGTACTCGGCGCCGCGGATGAAGAGGATCGCGGACGACTCGAGGAGCACCATGAACTCGACGAAGTACGCCTGCCACATCGTCGAGCCGAAGAACCGGGAGCTGCGGCCGTTGGCGGAGGGGCGGTTGCGCAGGCGGTAGACGATCAGCGGGATGATCGCGATCGTGCCGAGCAGGCCGAGGAACTCCGCGATCCAGGTGTAGAGCGGCCAGTGGCCGATCACCGGGAGCACGGCGTGCGCGTCGAAGAGCTGCGGGAACGCGCCCATCACCGCGGTCGACAGCACGATGAACGCGGCGAACGCGAACCAGTGCAGGATGCCGACGAACGTCCACTGGAGCATCCGGGTGTGGACCACGGTCTCCTTGAACATGGTCAGGGTTCGGCCGACCGGGTTGCCGGTACGGCCGGTCACGGAGGTGCCCTGGCGCAGGACGCCAAGCATGTTCCGGACGGCTATGACGGTGAAGCCGACGGCGACCACCGAGATGGCCAGTGAGACGACGATCGCAAAGATCTGCATGTGCTGAATGCTCCTCGTTCAGGCGTGACGCACCCCGAAGCCTAAGGGCAGACGTTTTCTTGCTCACAGGGTGCGGCGTCCTACGGATACTACCGGTGAGTAACCCAAGGTGGTGCAGACTGCGTCACATCGTCTCGACGGTCGGTCGCGCTGTGCTTGTCCATGGCCGGTCGCCGGGGATCGGCCACTCGTCTTGGGGGAGAGCGCATGGGTCTGGACAACGTACGCCGGGCACTCAAGGACGCCGGGCTCGATCCGGATGAGTTCGGCTGGGAGGACGAGGTGGTCGAGCACCGGTGGACGGTGCGCGGGGGTGACCCGGAGGCGCGCGTCCTGCTGCTCGGCGGTCACGACCACGGCGCCTGGCGCACCTGGCGGGAGGTCCCGTCGATGCAGGGCGGGGTCGACGACCTGGTCAAGGCGCTCTGGGAGGTGCGACGCGCGGACCAGCCCACCCGCATCGGTCGCAGCGCGGGGGAGACGGTCGAGGCCGCTGCCCTGGGGGTGCGGATGATGGACCGGGCCGCGTCCCTGGCTGGAGGGGCGGACGTGCTGCCGGCCGCCGAGGTCAAGGTCGGGACGCCGTTGGACCACGTCGGGAACGTGAGCGGTCACGTGCTGCACCACTTCGGGACGCCGTGGGACCGTCGGGCGCTGGCTGACGAGGACAGTGTCCAGCCCGTCCAGGGGTACCTGGTGACGCACGTGCTCCCGGTCGGGTGCCGCGCCGAGCGCGTCGGACCGGCCCACGGTCGCCCCGGTGGCGCGTGGCGCGTGGTGCTCGATCGTCCGATCGCGGCCTACGTGGAGTCGGGGGCGCTGCGCCCCTTCGTCCCCGCCGACGCCTGACCCGCCCGCCCTGTGCTGCGGGACGTCATGGGAATCGCTGTTCCTGACCCCCGAAAGCCATGACGTCCGGGGATGGGGTGGGGGTGGGGTGGGGGATGCTGCCGACCGGTCAGATCATCGGCTCCAGTCGCCTGCCGATGCCGCTGGCCGCCACCTGCATCGCGGTGGCCAGGCGGTCCCGGTCCCGACGCAGCGTGGGCACCACCACGCCGAGGGCCGCCACCACCTCTGCGCCGGGTCGGCTCCCGGCCCGGATCGGCACCGCGATCGAGCAGGCGCCCAGGGTCATCTCCTCGGCGGTGCTGGCCCAGCCGTCGTGCCGGACGCGCTCCAGCTGCTCGGCCAGGCGCACCGGCGAGGTGATCGTGTAGGGGGTGTGGCGGGTCAGCCGGGTGAGCACCGCGTGCACCACTTCGCTGGGGGCGTGCGCCAGCAGCACCTTGCCGACGCCGGTGGCGTGCAGGGGCAGCGTCCCGCCCACGGTGGAGACCACCGGGACGGACGTGTGGCCGTAGAGCCGTTCGAGGTACAGCGCGGTGGTCCCCTCGCGCACCGCGAGGTGCACGGTGGCCCGGGTGGCGGCGTGCAGGTCGCTGAGGAAGGGGGCGGCAACCTCGCGCAGGTGGGTCTCGGCCGTCGCGAGTGAGCCGATCTGCCAGAGCCGACGTCCCACCGAGTAGCGGCCGTCCTCGTGGCGGTCGAGCGCCTCGCCCTCGACCAGCTGCGCCAGCAGGCGGTGCGCGGTGGCCACCGGGAGGTCGGCGATCAGGGCCAGCTCGCTCAATGTCAGCCGGGGGTGGCGCTCGGTGAAGGCGTACAGCAGGGCCAGGACGCGCTGGGTGACACCCGCGCCGGGGGTGGACAGGTTACCGGGCATTCACCCATCCTTCCACTGAGCGGAAAACGGTCTTCCGTCCGGTCGCCCGGGCCACCTACTTTGTGGCCGTGGTCACCGCCCGCGACAACCTCGCAGGGAGCCCTCGGAGCCACGCACCGGCAGGATCCACCCTCACCCCCCACCTTCACGGCGAGACGGGTCCTCCTTTCCAATCCTCCCCCTCCGGGTCTTCCGGTCGGCGCCCGCCGACCCACGAAAGGACCAGTCCCCATGAGCTCCCCCACCGCCGTCGCGGGCGGTCGCCAGAAGTCGGCCGCCTTCTGGCCCGTCCTCCTGTGCTGGCTCGCGATGACCCTCGACGGGTTCGACATGGTCGTCCTCGGCGCCGTCATCCCCACGCTGGACGCCGAGAACGCCCTGGGCTTCACCACTGCCTCGCTCACCAGCGCCGCGACGATCGGCCTGATCGGCGTCATGATCGGTTCGGTCATGACCGGCCCGATCGCCGACCGCTTCGGGCGCCGCCTCACCCTCGTCGCCTGCGTCGTGCTCTTCTCCGCGTTCACCCTCGGCACCGCCTTCGTGCCGAACAAGGAACTCTTCATCACCTTCCGGTTCATCGCCGGCCTGGGTCTGGGCGCCTGCCTGCCCACCGCCCTCACCTACATGAGCGAGTACGCCAAGGAGGGCGGCGCCTCCTCGGCCACCACCCGCACCATGACCGGCTACCACGTCGGCGCCGTCGTCACCTCGCTGATGGCGCTCTGGCTGATCCCGCACTGGGGCTGGGAGTCGCTGTACGTCATCGGCGGTCTCGCCGGCTTCGCGCTGGTGCCGTTCCTGTGGCTGAAGCTGCCTGAGTCCGACGCCTTCCTGGCGGTCAAGGAGGGCGCCACCGCCAAGGTGCGCGTCTCGGAGGTCATCCGGGGACGCCTGCTGATGGTGAGCGTCGGCATCTGGGTCGCCTCGTTCATGGGCCTGCTGCTCGTCTACGGCCTCAACACCTGGCTGCCGAAGATCATGCAGGAGGCCGGCTACTCGGTCTCCAGTGGCGTCGGTCTGCTGCTCACCCTCAACGTCGGCGCCGTGATCGGCCTCTACGTCTCCGGCAAGGTCGCGGACGAGCGCGGCAACAAGAAGGCCGTCCTGCTGTGGTTCGGCGTCGCCGCCGTCGCCCTGGCACTGCTCTCGATCAAGATCCAGTCGTCGCTCGTGGTCTACGCCGCGGTGCTCGTGGCCGGCGTCTTCGTCTTCAGCGCCCAGGTGCTGGTCTACGCCTACACCGCGCACCTCTACCCGGCGCGCATCCGCGCCACCGCACTCGGCATGTCCGCAGGCGTGGGCCGCGTGGGCGCCATCATGGGCCCCACCCTCGGCGGAGCCATGGTGGGCGCCGGGGTCGCCTACCCGTGGGGCTTCTACGCCTTCGCCGCCGCGGCCACGATCGCGTTCGTCGCGCTCTCCTTCGTCCCGGCGCACATCCCGGAGGAGGAGCTGGCTGCCTGACGGTTGCCGCACCCCGATGACGGGAGCCGCCCACGAGCTGGTGGGCTGCTCAGCACGTGGAACGGGCCCGTACCCCCTGAGGGGTGCGGGCCCGTTCCACGTCCCGGCCGGGTCAGTAGACCCGACGCGTGGAGCCGCCGACCGGCACCAGGTTCAGGACGATGCCGACGACCAGGAGGATGCCGCCGAGCGTGTAGAGCCACGAGCCGACGCCGAGGAAACCAAGAATCAGAAGGATGATGCCGAGGGTGATCATGTCGACCTCCGTTGTGTCCTGCGCCCGTCGCTGACCGTCGAGCGCGTCGTACGGGGCCTCATACCGCTCTCGTGTCCGATGTAAACGACAACTCTTGATTTTGCTACCGCATATCGGGCAACTGCAGCGTTGACGCCACGCTCAGCCTCGTGTGGAGCCCGTTGACCCCCTCCCGGTGCGCTGCCAGCCTCCTCGGTGGGAGGGATCACGACATGAGCACAGGCACGTGCGTACGCGGAACGGGAGACGTCACGAGAGGTCGCAAGGCCGGTCGCGCCAAGGGATCACCACGCCTGGCAGGGGCCCTGGCGGGGTGGATCGCGGCCGGGCTGCTGGCCGGGCTGGCCGTGCCCGCTCCGCTGCCCGTGCACGCCTCGGGGCAGCCGGTGGTGAGCGTGGAGGACCCGCGCGTCTCGGTCGACGACCCGCTCGTGGTGGTCGGCAGTGGCTTCGCGCGGAACCAGGACGTGACGGTCGACGTGTGCGGGGTGCCGGACCTGACGGGCCGGCTCACCTGCTCCTCCTCGCCGACCGAGCTCACGGTCCCCATCAGTGGGCGGTTCAGCACCACGTTGACGGCGCGTGAGCCGAGCGGCGCGTGCCCCTGCCTCGTCGTGGTGAAGGCGGCCGGACTGCCGCCGGTGACCACGCCCGTCGACCTGCTCGGCCATCCGGTGGCCGAGCGTGCGGAGTCCCCCGAGCTGATGGTGGACAGCGTCAGGCTCGAGGGCGTCGGTGGGTTCGACAGCCTCTTCACCGGTGCGGCCGAGGCCGAGCTGGTGCTCGAGGTGCGCAACGTCGGCGCTGCGGAGGCCAGACCCACCCTGGCGCTGGACACCGGGAAGGCTGGCAGCGAAGGCCGGGAGCCGCTGGATGATCCCGGCGTCGGGACGGTTGCGGCCAACGAGAGCCGTACGGTCCGGGTCCCGGTCCAGCTGGGCTCCTTCCCCGGAGGGACCTACGAGGTGGCCGGGTACGTCGTGGTGGGTGACCTGTACGCGCCGGTGCAGGCCGGCGCGGCGGTACGTCCCTGGGGGCTGCCGCTGCTGGGAATCATCGTCGCGGCGGGGGCCTACCTGCAGTTCTCACAGCGCGGCCGCCGCATGGCGGTCAGGGCCGGCACGTCGTCGCACCGTGCGGACGCCGGAAGGGCTGTCGGCAGGGCGGGCGAGGGCAGGCCACGTCTGCCGGTGCCGATCCGCACCGCGGGAGCCGCGGAGGGTGCTGCCGCGCAGCCCAGCGGCGCCCGCAGCAAGGGGCGGGACAGGCGGGCGCTCGGCGGCGGCTTCGCCGAGGTCGCCCGGTTGGCGTCTGGTGCCAGCCGGAGCGTGATCGAGCGGGCGCTGCAGGCGGAAGCCCAGGAACGGCGCGAGCAGCACGCGGCCGCGCAGGCCGAGCACACCGACACCCAGATCGGCGCCCGTCTGCACGCGCTGCAGCAACCGCTTGCCAAGCCGGAGACGACGCTTCGGGAGCGCCCGGTGGCAGCGCCTCCCGCAGTGTCTCCAGCCGCGGTGTCTCCAGCTGCGGTGTCTCCCGTCGCGGTGCCTCCTGCAGCCGGGCCTCCGTCGGCGCCGAGCGAACCGATGATCGGCCCGCCGCGTCTGGAGCGCACCCCGATCGACCGCACCGGCCTTGGGCCCCGGTCGGGTGAGCCGGCTGAGCCGGCCGGCCCCGCGGTGGCCGGGACGCAGTCGGCCGAGCCCCTGCCGCCTCCGGGTGAGGCGCCGGCAGTCGACGCCGACGTCGTCACCGCCTACCTGCAGGCGACTGCCCCGGACCTGCTGGCTCCTCGAACGCCGCTCCCGGACCCGCTGTCGGACCCGCTGGCTGCTCCCGGGGCGCCGCTGCGCGCCACGGTCCCGCCGCCCCTGGACCTGCCGACACTGGACCTGCCGACACCGGACCTGCCGGACCTGCCGAAACAGCGCTCAAGCCCTGCCGGGACCAGCGGCGGGTCGACGGTCTCGTCGTCGTCCAGGCGTCCCGATCCGCTGTTCGACCCCTTCCCGGTGGAGGAGGACGGCCCCGCAGGCGGCCCGGAGGCGGACGCCGCGCCGAGAGGCGCGCTGTCGGCTGCGCTGCGGGAGCGTTCCCAGGCCGCTGATGCCTCGGTGGTGGCCGACGCGCTGGAGGCGATCCGCACCCACACCGCCGACGCCCCGGCGCAGCTGCCCGACCCGCACGCCTACGTCCCGGCGCAGCGCGACCGGCGAGCCCCCAAGGGGGGCAAGCGGGCGGCCCGCTGACGGCGACCGACGCCGCCGGGTTGGCCGTCCCGGCCGGCGACCGGCCACTCCGGTCCGGAGAAGCGACCAGGGCCCCGGGAGTTCCCGGGGCCCTGGTCGTGTGCGGGCGTCGCCCGCCGTACGTCCTGTGCTGTACGTCCTGCGGTGGACGTCGATGCGGAGGATCAGGCGAGGGCCTGGATCGCCTCGTGGATGCTCAGCGTGCGCTTCGCGGACTCGACGTGGAGGTTCTCCACCATCTTGTTCTTGTAGGTGACCACGCCACCGTCGGAGGACTCGAAGGCCTCGATCAGACCGCGGGCGTCCTCGACTGCTGCCTCGGACGGGGCGAAGGCGGTGTTGGCGCCCTCGACCTGGTTGGGGTGGATCAGGGTCTTGCCGTCGAAGCCCATCTGGCGGCCCTGCTCGCACTCGGCGAGGAAGCCCTCGACGTTCTTGACGTCGTTGTAGACGCCGTCGATCACCGCGATGCCCGCGGCGCGACCGGCCAGCAGCGCGGTGTGCAACGACGGGAGGATCGGGGCGCGGCCGGGCACGTGCTCGGCGTAGAGCTCCTTGACCAGGTCGTTGGTGCCCAGGACGAAGGCGCCCAGACGCGGCGAGGCCTGCGCGATGGAGAGCACGTCGAGCACCGCGATCGGGGTCTCGATCATCGCCCAGAGCTTGGTGTGCCCCGGCGCGCCGGCGGCCTCCATCGCGGCCACCAGCTGCTGCACCTCGGCGGCGCTGTTGACCTTGGGCACCACGATCGCGGCCGGGCCGGCCTGAGAGGCGGCGACGATGTCGTCGTCGTGCCACGCCGTGCCGATGCCGTTGACGCGGATCGTGACCGTGCGACGGCCGTACTCGCCGGACTTCACCGCGGCCACGGCCTTGGCGCGGGCCTCCACCTTGGCGTCGGGGGCAACGGCGTCCTCGAGGTCGAGGATCAGGCCGTCGCAGGGGATGGTCTTGGCCTTCTCCAGCGCGCGCTCGTTCGAGGACGGCATGTAGAGGACGGACCTCAGCGGGGTGAACTGCGGAGTGGACTCGGTCATCAGTGTGTTCCTCAGGTCAGTGGGGGAGGTCAGTCGAGCACGATGGCGTCGTAGCGGGCCTTGAGCTCGGGGTCGATCTCGGCGAGCTCGGCAGCGAGGTCGACCATGACCTTGCACTGCTTCACCGAGGCGTCGTCCTCCATCTTGCCGTCGAGCATCACCGCGCCGGTTCCGTCCCCCATGGCTGCGATCACGCGGCGGGCGTGCTTCACGTCCTCGACGGACGGCGAGAACACCTGGTTGGCGATCTTGATCTGCACCGGGTGCAGCGACCAGGCGCCGACGCAGCCCATCAGGAAGGCGTTGCGGAACTGGTCCTCGCACGCGACGGTGTCCTTGATGTCGCCGAACGGGCCGTAGTAGGCGTAGATGCCGTGCATCGCGCAGGCGTCGACCATGCGGGCCATCGTGTAGTGCCACAGGTCCTGCTGGAAGATGGCGCGCTGGCCGGTGAAGTCGTACCCGCCCTCGGCGAGCGGGGCAGCGTCCTGGCGGACCAGGTAGCCGGGGTGGCCGCCACCGACGCGGGTGGTCTTCATCCGACGGTCGGCGGCCAGGTCGGCCGGGCCGAGCGAGATGCCCTGCATGCGCGGGGAGGCGCCACAGATCTCCTCGACGTTCGCCACGCCGCGGGCGGTCTCCAGGATGGCGTGGATCAGGATCGGCTTGGTGATCCCGGCCTTGGCCTCGAGCTGGGCGAGCAGGCGGTCGACGTAGTGGATGTCCTCGGCGCCCTGGACCTTCGGGACCATGATCACGTCGAGCTTGTCGCCGATGGCCGGGACGAGCGTGGTCAGGTCGTCCAGCACCCAGGGGCTGTCGAGGGAGTTGATGCGGGTCCAGAACTGGGTCGGGCCGAAGTCGAC
>JAZQNT010000602.1:0-2848 GCA_045627505.1 Nocardioides sp. | reverse complement strand
CTTGGCCCACAGAACGACATGGCTACGATCCGACTTATGCAGTCGCTCGGGATCGACGTCCCGAAGTCCGGCATCATCCACTCCGTCGAGGCGGCGGTCGAGCTTGTCGAGAAGGAGATCGGCTATCCGGTCGTCGTGAGGCCCGCCTACACGATGGGCGTGGTGACCCGTAGCGCCCCCACCACGGCCACGAGCACGTAGGTCACGTTGCCGACCAGCGTCATGATCGGCATCACCAGGCCGCTCACGAACTGCGCTCGCCAGCTGGCCTGGTAGAGCTCGTCGTTCACCTGCCGGAACTGTTCCGCCGCCTCGGCCCGGTGGCCGAAGAGCCGAACCAGGGCGTGCCCGGAGTAGTTCTCCTCCACCAGTGAGTTGAGCGCTCCGGTGCGGCGCCACTGGTCGATGAACAGACTCTGGGAGCGCTTCATCACCTGCCCGGCCACCACCATGGAGGCCGGGATCGAGACCAGGGCCACGAGAGCGAGCAGGGGCGAGATCCAGAGCATCATGCCCAACACGGCCACCACCGTCAGCAGGGCCGTGAGCAGCTGGCTCAGGGTCTGCTGCAGCGACTGGGCGACGTTGTCGATGTCGTTCGTAGCCCGACTCAGCAGCTCCCCCCGGGGCTGCCGGTCGAAGTAGCCCAGCGGAAGCCGGTGGAGCTTCGCCTCCACGTCGGCACGCAACTGCCGCACCACGTCCTGGACGAGGCCGTTGAGGACGTAGCCGGCCAACCAGGCCACCACCGCACCGACCACGTACAGCACGAGGACCCACACCAGCACCTCGGCCACGGCGGAGAAGTCCACCCCCCGGCCGGGGACGACGTCGGTGCCCTGCACCAGGTCGGCGAACTCGTTCTCCCCCGCTGCCCGCAGCTCGGCCACCGCCGTCTCCTTGTCGACGTCCGGGGACAGCCGCCCACCGAGCAGCCCGGCGAAGACCAGGTCGGTGGCGTGGCCCAGGATCCGTGGGCCGACCGCGGAGGCGGCGACGCTCACCACCGTGAACAGGAGGACGAGGGCGATCCGCAGCCGCTCGGGGCGCATCCGCACCAGCAGCCGGCGCGCGGAGGACCAGAAGTCCTCCGCCTTCTCCCCCACCGCGGCCCCGCCGTGCGGCCCTCCGGTCCGCCGGATCCGCTCGGTCTGCTTGAGCTCGCCCGCTCGCTGGCTGCCCTGCCCGCTCATGACGCGACCCCCGTCTCCTGGGACTCCACGATCTCCCGGTAGGTCGGGCAGTCGGTGAGCAGCTCGGTGTGGGTGCCCTCGCCCACGACGAGACCGCCGTCGAGCACCACGATCCGGTCCGCCTGGCGGATGGTGGCCACGCGCTGGGCAACCACCAGCACCGCAGCGTCCTTCACCACGGGCTCCAGTGCCCGGCGCAGCCGGGCGTCGGTGGCCACGTCCAGGGCAGAGAAGGCGTCGTCGAAGACGTACACGTGTGGTCGCCGGATCACGGCCCGGGCAATCGCGAGTCGTTGACGCTGGCCCCCGCTGAAGTTGGTCCCGCCCTGGGAGACGGGCGCCTCGAGCCCGTCCGGCAGCGCAGCCACGAAGTCCTCGGCCTGAGCGATCTTCAGCGCCTCCCACATCTCCTGCTCGGTGGCACCCGGGCTTCCGTAGCGCAGGTTGTCCGCGACCGTGCCGGAGAACAGGTACGCCCTCTGTGGCACCACACCCAGGTGCGCCCAGAGCGTCTCCGGCTCGATCTCCCGGACGTCCACGCCACCGACCCTCACCTCGCCCGCGGTGGCGTCGAAGAGCCGGGGAACGAGGTTCACCACGGTGCTCTTGCCGGCCCCGGTGGAGCCGATCAACGCGACCGTCTCGCCGGGCCGTACCCCGAGGTCAACCCCGCGCAGCACCGGCTCCTCGGCGCCGGGGTAGCAGAACTCGACGTCGACCAGGTCGACGTGGCCCGGTTCAGGGAGCACCGTCCGCCCGTTCTCGGGCGTCGGCACCGACGTCCTGGTGTCCAGCACCTCGGCGATCCGGTCGGCGCACACGGCCGCCCGCGGCAGCACCATGAACATGAAGGTGGCCATCATCACCGACATGACGATCTGCAGCACGTACGAGATGTACGCGGTGATCGCGCCCACCTCCATCTCACCGGACTCCACCCGGTGACCGCCGAACCACACCACGGCCACGGTGGCCACGTTGGAGACCAGCATGACGATGGGGAACATGCTGGCCATCCAACGCCCGGCACGCACCGCCACAGCGCTGAGTTCGTCGTTCGCGACCGCGAACCGGGCCGTCTCGCGCTCTTCCTGGACGAAGGCACGCACGACCCGCACGCCGCTCACCTGCTCACGCAGGATCCGGTTCACCTCGTCGATACGCACCTGCATCAGACGGAAGCTCGGCACCAGCCTGGTCACGACGAAGCCCACCGCAGCCGCCATCACCGGAACCACGACCGCGAGCAGCCACGCCAGTCCGACGTCCTCCCGCAGCGCCATGGCCACGCCACCGACCATCATGATCGGGGCGGCCACCATCACGGTTCCGCTCATCAGCACCAGCATCTGCACCTGCTGGACGTCGTTGGTGCTGCGGGTGATCAGCGACGGCGCCCCGAACTGCTGCACTTCGCGGCTGGAGTACTCCGCAATCCTGTCGAAGACCCGGGCCCGCAGGTCACGTCCGAACCCCATGGCGACCCGCGCCGAGAAGAACACCGCGGTCATCGCGCACAGCGCCTGGGCGAGCGCCACGCCCATCATCACCGCGCCGGTGCTCCAGATGTGCCCGATGTCGCCGAGCACGATGCCGCGGTCGATGATCTCGGCGTTCAGGCTGGGCAACCACAACATCGCCACGGTGCCCAGCAG
>JAZQNT010000601.1:0-14715 GCA_045627505.1 Nocardioides sp. | reverse complement strand
GTCGTAAACCGGAAACATCAACCGCACATCATAACCATCGATATTTCCACTCACGCCTCGCACAGTTTTGAAAGCACACACTCGATGTCCTCGATGACCGCAGCCCCGTGATTGGGGTAGACGACCGTTTCCCCGACTGTGTAAACCATGTGATGTTGTCCCCTTTCCGAGGTTCGCACCCTAGCACGCCGAGACCTGCCCGAGAAGGTGCGTTTCCGCAGGTCAGAGCCACTTTTCGGGTGCCCATGACCCTTGACGGGGGCCCGACGAGCGTGTTCCGCATCCGCGCATACCCCAATCGAGGGGCGCCTCAAACCCCCCGGGGAATCCCCGTGTCGGACCACCCTGCGAATCCACCCTGCGCGCCCGCCACTACCACTGCTCCCCCACGCACGAGCACAGGGCCAACCACCGGGGCAAGCACCGGGTCCTGCTCCGAGAGGTGGCCCGGGGCGTCATCCGAGGGGCGGCGCCGCTAGTCTTTCCCCCATGCAGATGTCTCACCGCCGCAAGACCGCGCTCGCGTCGTCCGCGATGGTCCTCGCCTCAGTGCTGAGTTCCTGTGGTTTCGACTACGCCACCGACCGGGACTACCCGCCGGGCGTCGGCGCCAACGACCGCACCGGGGTCGTCGACATCCTCAACGCGAACATCGTCACCGACCAGTCAGGCCGCGGCGTCCTCATCGCATCGCTCGCGAACAACTCCGTGGACAAGCCCGCCAGCCTGACCTCGGTGACCTCCGAGCAGGCCGACGTCGCTGCCTTCGCGCCGATCAAGATCGGTCCGGGTGTCGCCGTCAACCTGGCCGACGGCGACAACGATGCCCTGCGGATCACCAACCCGGGCACCGAGTTCGGCCAGCTCGCCGAGGCCAAGGAGTCCGCCGAGGAGTCCGCGGACGCCCACGCCGGCGAGTCGGCCGAGGAGCACGCCGCCCACTCCGAGAACTCTCCCTCCGCCGTCCCGTGGGACGACCAGGGTGCCGTCGTGGCGGGCAAGTACGTCCGCGTGACGATGCAGTTCGACACCAAGGAGAGCACCACCGTCAACGTGCCCGTGGTGCGCAACTGCGGCTACTACGCGAACATCCCCGGCGTGAACCCCGGTCCCGAGCACTGCCCGTCCGGCAATGACCTGAAGCAGGAGAGCAGCCACTGATGACGTACACCCTGGTGCTCCTCCGCCACGGCGAGAGCGAGTGGAACGCGAAGAACCTCTTCACCGGCTGGGTCGACGTCAACCTCACCGACAAGGGTCGCGCGGAGGCCGTCCGCGGTGGCGAGCTGCTCAAGGGCGCCGACGTGCTCCCCGACGTCGTGCACACCTCGCTCCAGCGTCGCGCGATCAACACCGCCGCGATCGCCCTCGACGCCGCCGACCGCCACTGGATCCCGGTCAAGCGCAGCTGGCGCCTGAACGAGCGCCACTACGGCGCCCTTCAGGGCAAGGACAAGAAGCAGACCCTGGCCGAGTTCGGCGAGGAGAAGTTCATGACGTGGCGCCGCTCGTTCGACGTCCCGCCGCCGCCGCTCGCCGACGACGACGAGTTCTCCCAGGTGGGCGACCCCCGCTACGCGGACCTCGGCGACGAGCTGCCGCGCACCGAGTGCCTCAAGGACGTCATCGCCCGGCTGCTGCCGTACTACGACGACGAGATCGTGCCCGACCTGAAGGCCGGCAAGACCGTTCTCATCGCCGCCCACGGCAACTCGCTGCGTGCGATCGTCAAGCACCTCGACGGCATCAGCGACGCCGACATCGCGGGGCTCAACATCCCGACCGGCATGCCGCTCGTCTACCAGCTGGACGAGAACCTCAAGCCGCTGGTCGCCGGTGGCGAGTACCTCGACCCGGAGGCCGCAGCCGCTGCCGCCGCCGCGGTCGCGCACCAGGGTCGCTGACCCAGCACGCACACGCACCTCACAGGGGCCGGACGCAGTCGCGTCCGGCCCCTGTGCTGTCCCGCTTACCCCTTGGCCGGGCACGCGGGATGAACGTCGGGTGAACACTGCGCGCCCCACCCCGCGGGCGGGCACGGTCGTTGTCCGGCTGCTCCTACACTTCAGGGGTGGACCCGACGACCCAGGCTTCCCTCGCCGCCGTGGCCGGCCTGGTCGTCGGCGTCGTCGGCGTCCTGGCCTACGTCGTCTCGGAGCGTCAGCTCCGCCGCGACCTCGATCGGGACGAGCCGGTGGTCCCGGCAGGCGTGGCCACGGTGCTCGCGACCCTGCGCAGCAGCGCGGTCGTCGTCGACGACCAGGACCGGGTACTGAAGGCATCCGCACCCGCGTACACGTTGGGCGTGGTGCGGGGAAACGAGCTGGCCATCGACGAGCTGGCCGACCTGGTCCGCCAGGTCCGCCGTGACGGCGAGATCCGGGAGCGGGAGATGACCCTGGAGCGCGAGCTCGCCGCCCCGCTGAGCGTCAACGCCCGGGTGGCTCCGCTCAGCTCGAAGCTGGTGCTGGCGTTGCTCGAGGACCGCACCCGCGAACGCCGGGTGGAGGCCGTGCGTCGTGACTTCGTGGCCAACGTCAGCCACGAGCTGAAGACCCCCGTCGGTGCGATCAAGCTGCTGGCCGAGGCCGTCGAGGACGCCTCCGACGACCCCGAGGCGGTGCGTCGCTTCGCCGGTCGCATGCGGACCGAGGCCGACCGACTCTCCGACCTCGTCCAGCAGGTCATCGAGCTCTCCCGACTGCAGTCCACCGACCCCGCGGACGCCCGGGACGTCGTCAACCTGGACGGCGTGGTCGCCAGCGCGGTGGACACCTCCGCGCTGGACGCCGGGCGCAAGTCCATCACCGTGGTCGTCCAGGGTGAGCGCGACCAGCACGTACGGGGCGACCGCCAACTGGTCACGGCGGCGGTCAGCAACCTCGTGTCCAACGCCGTGCACTACTCCGAGCACGGCTCGACCGTCGTGGTGGAGACGCACGTGGGCGAACGCACGGTGGACATCTCCGTGATCGACCAGGGCATCGGCATCCCGCCGACGGAGATCGACCGCATCTTCGAGCGTTTCTACCGCGTCGACCCGGCCCGGCACCGCTCGACCGGCGGGACCGGACTGGGCCTCTCGATCGTCAAGCACGTCGCGGCCACCCACGGCGGCGACGTGCACGTGTGGTCGGTGGAGGGCCAGGGATCGACCTTCACCCTCACGCTGCCACGTCTCGTGTCTCACCCCGAAGCAGCCCCAGCAGAACAGGATGGCCCGGCATGACCCGTGTACTCGTCGTCGAGGACGAAGAGAGCTACTCCGACGCCCTGGCGTACATGCTGCGCAAGGAGGGCTACGAGGTGGCGATCGCCGAGACCGGCCCGGACGCGCTGGTCGAGTTCGAGCGCAACGGCGCCGACATCGTCCTGCTCGACCTCATGCTCCCCGGTCTGCCCGGCACCGAGGTGTGCCGTCGGATCCGCCAGACGTCGTCGGTGCCGGTGATCATGGTCTCGGCCAAGGACGACGAGGTCGACAAGGTGGTGGGCCTGGAGCTGGGTGCCGACGACTACGTCACCAAGCCCTACTCCCCGCGCGAGCTGGTCGCCCGGATCCGCGCGGTGCTGCGTCGTGGCCAGGAGCCCGAGGTCGTGCTGGACACGCTGGCGGCCGGCCCGGTGCGGATGGACGTGGAGCGGCACGTCGTCACGGTCGACGGGGCGGAGCAGAAGTTCCCGCTCAAGGAGTTCGAGCTCCTGGAGATGTTCCTGCGCAACCCCGGCCGGGTCCTCACCCGTGGGCAGCTGATCGACCGGGTGTGGGGCTCGGACTACGTGGGTGACACCAAGACCCTGGACGTGCACGTCAAGCGGCTGCGCGCCAAGATCGAGCCCGAGCCGGGTGAGCCGCGGCTGCTCGTGACGGTGCGCGGGCTGGGGTACAAGTTCGAGGCCTGAGCGCCCCGGCCCCGAGGGTCAGCGGGTCAGCCGGCGTCCTCACCGGACTCGAGCCAGCCGCGGAACGCCTCGAGGTTGTGGGTCGACTGCCCGGTGGACCGGCGCCACTGCCACTCCTTGCGGATCGCGGTGGCGAACCCGAGCTCCAGCAACGGGTTGAACGCCTCGTCGGCGTAGGTGAGCACCGACCCGAGCAGGCGGTCCAGCTCGTCGGGGGTGACCGAGGCGAGCGGGAGGCGGGCGTCGAGGTAGATGTCACCGTCGGCGTCCACGGCGAAGGCCACGGCGTACATCCGCAGGTTCTTCTCCAGCAGCCAGCGGTAGACGCCCTGGTGGTTCTCGTCGGGGTTGCGGCACACGAACGCGTGCACGCCCAGGGCGTGCGGCCCGACGTCGAGGCGGACCGGGGTCTGCAGCTTGTGGGTGCCCGGCAGGGAGAACGAGAAGAACCCGGGCCTCTCCTCCTCGACCGCGATCTCGTTGTCGGCGAGCCACTCGCGCACGGTGCGTGCGACTCCGGTGTCGAACCGCGGCTGCGGGACGCCCCCGTCCCCCGCGCCTGCGAACGGCTGGTCCTCGAAGCTGGTCACCTGGGTCCCCCTCCAGTTGCAACATGCCCTCCCGCTACGACGTGCCCTCCCGCTGCGACGTGCTGGGCGCCCCGACGCAGCGACTCGTCGTGGTCCATGACCCGGCGGGCCAGCTCGTAGGCCTGCAGCGTGTCGGCGGCCGTGCGTTCCCAGGCGAACAGGCTGGCGCGGGCAGCAGCGCCGGCCGCCAGGGTGGCGCGGAACCGCTGGTCCGCCACGACGCGGTGCAGCGCGTGCGCCCAGTCACGGGCGTCGTGCCCGGCCACGAGCAGGCCGCTGACCTCGTCCTGGACCACCGTGGTGAGTCCGCCGACGGCGGCGGCGACCACCGGGGTCCCGGCGGCCTGCGCCTCCGCGGCGACCAGGCCGAAGGACTCGTTGTGCGAGGGCACCGCCACCAGCGTCGCGGCGGCGTACCACTTGGCCAGCTCGGCCTGACCGACCGGCGGCACGAAGCGCACCACGTCGTCGATCCCCAGCTCGGCGGCCAGCTGCGCCAGCGACTGCGGCTGCTCCATCCCGGAACCCGACGGTCCCCCGACCACCGGGACGACGAGGTGCGAGCGCAGCGAGGGGTCCATCCGGAGCAGCGCGGCCACCGCACGCAGCAGCACGTCGGGAGCCTTGAGCGGCTGGATCCGACCGGCGAACAGGATGACGGACGCGTTCACCGGCAGGCCGAGCTCGCGCCGTGCGGCGACCGGGTCGATGCCCTGGAAGACGGACAGGTCGACGCCGGGGTGGACCACGGCGACGCGGCCAGGGTCTGCGCCGTAGAGGCTGACCAGCTGGTCCGCCTCGAGCGCGGTGTTGGCCACCAGCACGTCGGCGGCGTCCACCACCTGCTCCTCGCCGACCACGCGGGCGAGCGGCTCGGGGCTGTCACCGACCGCGAGCGCGGCGTTCTTCACCTTCGCCATCGTGTGCATCGAGTGCACCAGCGGGACGTTCCAGCGGTCGCGGGCCAACGCGCCGACCTGGCCCGAGAGCCAGTAGTGGGAGTGCACGACGTCGTACCAACCGCGCTCGTGCAGCACCTCGGTGCGCAGCACCTCACGGGCGAAGGTGCACAGCTGCGCCGGCAGCTCGTCCTTGGCCAGTCCCTCGAAGGGGCCCGCCGCGACGTGGCGCACCAGCACGCCCGGGGCCGCCTCGACCACAGGCGCGAGGCTCGAGGAGGTGGCCCGGGTGAAGATGTCCACCTCGATGCCGCGCGCCGCCAGACGCTTGGCGAGCTCGATCACGTAGACATTCATGCCGCCTGCGTCGCCCGTCCCCGGCTGGTCCAGGGGTGAGGTGTGCAGGCTGACCATCGCGACGCGTTTCACACCACGTCCTTCCGTCGACCCGGCGTACCGAGATTTCAACTCCCCAGGGAGTTCCATTCTTCCCCCAGCCCGAAACGGCTCGCACGTCAGGGCGGGACGCCGCTCAGCGGCCCTCGGCGGAGGCGTGGTGGAAGCGCTGCACCCAGCCGTGGTCGGAGCCGTCCACCTTCACCCACCAGCTGCTGCGCAGGGTGGCTCCGGCCCGACCGTGGCTGCGCCACACCAGCAGGACCACGCCCGGGCTCACCTCGCTGGTCTCCAGGACCTCCATCTCGACGTGGCCGACCGGCCCGACGCCCTCGAGGAACGAGGCGCGGGTGAGCAGGCGCCCCGACCTGCTGACCTCACTCCACTCGGGGTGCAGGAGCGCGGCCACCTCGCTGGGGTCGGACCGGACGTCGTCGGTCAGCAGGGCCCGCTCCAGCGCCACCACGAGGAGCAACGGGTCGGCGTCGGGGTCGGCCGGGCCGGCCACGGCGTCGTCGGGGGACGCCCCGTCGGCGTCGTCGAAGAGGGAGAAGAGGTCGCTGGCTCCGGCGCTGGCTCCGGCGACCACCTCCTCGGCGGCCACGCGCAGGTCGTCCTCACGGCGCCCGGCACCGACGACCACGTCGCCCGCGTCCCCGAAGCCGGGCCCGCGGTCGGGGATGCGCCCCTCCTTGTAGGCCACTGCGGCGGCGTTGGCGAGCCGGTCGGCCTCCTCGTTGAGGGCGTGGCCGGCGTGGCCCTTGACCCACTCGAAGGTGACGTTGCGGCCCTGCATCGCCTCGTCCAGCGCCTGCACGATCTCGAGGTTGGCGACCGGCTTGCCGTCGCCCTTCTTCCACCCCTTGCGCTTCCAGCCGGCCATCCACTTGGTGATGGTGTCGATGGCGTACTTGGAGTCGCTGCAGATGTGCAGCTCCTCCTCCAGCCCCGCGGTCTGCTGCAACAGGTCGAGGATCGCGGTGAGCTCACCCATGTTGTTGGTGCCGTGCGGCCAGCCGCCCGCGGCCCAGCACTTCGGGTCGACGTACCACCCCCACCCCGCGGGTCCGGGGTTGCCGAGAGCCGAACCGTCTGCTGCCGCAATGATCGTCACGCGGAGATCCTGCCAAAGGCGGTGCGAGAATGCGGACATGAGCCAGCCGACCGCGTCCGAGTCCGCGTCCGAGTCCGCCTCCCTGCACGTGCCCCAGGCCGTCCCCCGCGAGGTCGTGGAGTCCGGCCAGCGGGTCGCCGTCGTCACCGGAGCCGGGTCCGGGATCGGCGCCGCCACCGCCCGCGCGCTCGCGGGCGACGGTTTCCACGTGGTCTGTGCGGCCCGGCGACGGGACCGGATCGCGGAGGTGGCGGCGGAGATCGGCGGCACCGCGGTGGCCTGCGACGTCACCGACCCGGCCGCGGTGGCCGAGCTGGCCAAGGCCTGCGGCCCGGTGGTGCACGTGCTGGTCAACAACGCCGGCGGCGCCTTCGGCAACGACCCCGTCGAGTCGGCCGACCCCGAGCAGTGGAAGCAGATGTTCGACGTCAACGTGGTCGGACTGCAGCGCGTCACCGCGGTCCTGCTGCCGGCCCTGCGCGCCAGCGGCGACGCCCTGATCGTCACCCTGGGCTCGGTGGCAGGACGCGTGCCGTACGAGAACGGCGGCGGGTACGTCGGCGTGAAGCACGCCGCCAAGGCAGTCACCCAGACCCTGCGCCTGGAGCTGTGCGGTGAACCGATCCGGATCTCCGAGGTGGCTCCGGGCATGGTGCACACGCCGGAGTTCTCACTGGTGCGCTATGGCGGCGACCAGGCCGCCGCCTATGCCGTCTACGCCGGCGTCCCCGACCCGCTGGTGGCCGAGGACATCGCCGAGGCGATCCGCTGGATCGCCTCGCTGCCCTCGCACGTGAACATCGACGAGCTGGTGGTGCGTCCGCGCGCGCAGGCCGCCGCCCACAAGGTGCACCGGGTCTCCCGGGCCTGATCACGTCTCCCAGCCCGACCACAGGAGTTTCCATTCGGGAAAACACTTTCCATAGTGGAAAGTCTGTGGTTCACTTTCCACATCGGAAAGTAGTCCGCGAGCCGCGGACCCCACGCACGGGAGCACCCATGGACCACAAGCAGAACCCGATGGACGCCGCCGAGGCGGCCCGGGCCCTGGCCTCGATCACGGAGACTCGGCACGAGGTGGCCGGACGCGTCGGCAGCCCGCCGCACTACTACACGAAGCTCGGCGTGGCGATGGCCCTGCTCTGCCTGGCCCAGGCGTTCGACACCGGAGTGCGGCTGGCCATCTCGCTGGCCGCGCTGGGCGTGCTCTTCTGGGCCACCCGCTCCTACGCGCACCGCACCGGCACCTGGACGATGGCCACGCTGCGCGAGAAGGGCGCCTGGATGGCGTGGCTCATGATCGCCGTCATGATCGCCGCGCTGGGTGCCGCGATGGTTGCCCGCGAGCTCGCCGTCAGCCTCGTCTGCGGCGCCGTGGTCCTGGCCCTGGTGTCCACCCTCGGCCCCCGCTGGGACGCGGCCTGGGTCCGCAGCCTCACCGAGCGTGACGAGCGCGGGGCGAGCGCCGCATGAGCGCCCCCGCGGCACGCTTCGACGCGCTGGTCCACGCCCCGCACCGGCTGCAGATCTGCGCCGCGCTCGACACCGTCGACCAGGCGGAGTTCGCCCTGCTGCGTGAGACCCTGGGGGTCAGCGACTCAGTGCTCAGCAAGCAGGTGAAGGCACTGGAGGAGGCCGGGTACGTCAAGGTGACCAAGGGTCTGGCGGAGCGGCGTTCCCGCACCTGGGTGGCGTTCACCAAGGCCGGACGCCAGGCCTACCGCGGGCACGTGGCCGCACTGAAGGCGATGATCGGCGGCTGACCCCGTCACGCTCCTGTGCAGATCAGGCGGGTCCTGCCACACTGCTCGGCATGCAGACCATCGGACTGATCGGCGGCATGAGTTGGGAATCCAGCGCCGCGTACTACCGGCTGCTCAGCGAAGGCGTCCAACAGCGCCTGGGCGGGTTCTCCTCGGCCCGCACGGTGATGACCTCGGTCGACTTCGCCGAGGTCACCCGCCTGCAGGGGGACGAGGACTGGGACGCGATCGCGCAGATCCTCGTCGACGCCGGGCGTGGGGTCGAGCGCGCCGGCGCCGACTTCCTGCTGATGTGCACCACCACCTTCCACCGGGTCGCCGAACAGGTGGAAGCGGCCGTGTCCATCCCCCTGGTCCACCTGGCCGACGTGGTCGCGGAAGAGGCAGCCGCCCGCAGGATCACCCAGGTGGGACTGATCGGCACGAAGTTCACCACCTCACGCACCTTCTTCACCGACCGGATCGAGTCGCACTCGATCGACGTGACGGTGCCCCGCGAGGAGGCCCAGGACCTGCTCGACCGGATCATCTACGACGAGCTGGTGCACGGGAAGGTCACCGACGCCTCGCGGCGCGAGGTGGTCAGGGTGGTGGAGGACCTGTGGGACCGCGGGGTCGGCGGGGTGATCCTGGGCTGCGCCGAGCTCGAGCTGCTGGTCCGCCAGGCCGACGTGGAGCTGCCGGTCCTGCCCTGCACCACCCTGCACGTCACCGCCGCCCTGGACCGAGCGCTCGCCTGACCCCTCAGTCCTGCAGGCCCGCCCACGGGTCGCTGCGCTGCCACAGCGTCGGAAGGTGCAGGTGGGCCCCGTCGCCGACGGCGCGCGGCACCAGACGCGCGAGGGTGGCGTCCAGGTCGTCGACGACGTAGGGCAGGGCGCGCAGCGGAGCGCTGAGCGGACGGAAGAAGTTGTCGTGGTGGACGAGCACGACGCGACGAGCACCGACCCTGCCCACCGTCTCGTCCCAGTACTCCGTGACGTAGTCGTCGTCCTGACGGCCCAGCTGGCCGACGCCCAGGTACGCGACCTCGGCGGAGTAGCCCGCCAGCGCCCCCGGCACGTACCCCGCGCTGCCCTGGACCAGCATCCGGCGTCCCGTCGGGCGGTGGTGCAGCAGCACCGACCAGGCGTCCCCGCAGCGGTACTCCTGGACCCGCGCCACCCGCGGGACCGGGGTGGTGATCTCCCCCGGGTAACGATCGGGTGGGCAGTGGCTGCCCCGGACCAGGGTGACCTCGAACGAGCCGACGTCGAACGGGTGGCCGGACTCGACCACGTGGACCCGATCGGGCTCCATCCCGTGGCCCCGGGCCACGTGCGCGGCCGAGGTGCCGCCGTACACGTCGGCGCCGGTACGCAAGGCGACGGTGGCGGAGTCGAGGACGTGGTCGTAGTGCGTGTGCACCGGGACCACGGCATCCAGCCGGTGGACGCCGGCACGACGCAACGCCGCCTCGATCCGACCGATGTCGGGGCGGAGCGGAAACATGCCGGTACGTACCAGCGACGGGCGGGAGAAGAACCCGTCCGTCATGACGGAGGTGGTCCCGTCGGTGACCAGGACGGTGCTGACCCCGAGCCACGTGACCGCCAGACCCACGTCGCCCGAGTAGCTGGCGTCGGGATCCGCGGCCGGGACGTCGCCCAGGCCCGCCCAGCGGGCCAGGTCAGGTGCACCAGCCCTGGCCCGCACGGGTCACCCCTCGGTGCCCGTGGACGGGCGGGCAGCCATGTCGGCGTCCAGGCGCAGCAGGCCCGGGCCGTCGTCGTTGATGCGCTCGAGGCGACCGATGATCTCGCGGACCGTGGCCTCCTCCTCGACCTGCTCCTCGATGAACCAGTTGAGCATCGGGCGGGAGTCGATGTCGCCCTCGGACTCGGCCAGGCGGTAGAGGCCCCTGATCGACTCCGAGACCTTCTGCTCGTGGGCCAGGGCGGCCTTGAACACGTCGAGCACGCTCTCGACCTTGACCTCGGGGGCGGCGAGCGCGCCGATGACCGGGTGGTTGTCGCGGTCGGCGACGTGCTGGATGAACTTGTTGGCGTGGACGATCTCCTCGTCCGCCTGGGCCCGCAGCCAGGCTGCCATGCCGGGCAGGTCCTGGAGCTCCATCTCGATGGCGAGCTGACGGTAGACCAGGGAGGCGCCGAACTCGAGGCTGATCTGCTTGTTGAACGCGTCTTCGAGGACCTGGGTGAGCTTCATGCAGGCGACGTTAGACGACTTCGCAGGCGAACGCATCGAAGGAAAGTCTTGCCTGACGAAGGTGAGGCACACCTACGCCACCCCATGCTGTTGGCCTCACGAGAGCAAGCGCACGCGTGCGCGATGTGGGGACTGGCCGAGCGCGTACATAGAATGGATCGGCTACCCGAGTCGGGTGGCTGCCCCGAGTACCGAAAGTGATGCCACACGCTCATGACTTCTCTCCGCAGGAACGACCTGCGCAACGTCGCCATCGTCGCCCACGTCGACCACGGCAAGACCACGCTGGTCGACGCCATGCTCCGTCAGGGAGGCGCCTTCACCGAACGCGAGGCCGAGAACGTGGCCGAGCGCGTCATGGACTCGGGCGACCTGGAGCGTGAGAAGGGCATCACGATCCTCGCGAAGAACACCGCGGTGCGCTACGCCGGTCCGTCCGCCCCCGAGGGCATGACGATCAACATCATCGACACCCCGGGCCACGCCGACTTCGGTGGCGAGGTCGAGCGCGCGCTGTCGATGGTGGACGGCATCGTCCTGCTCGTCGACGCTTCCGAGGGTCCGCTTCCGCAGACCCGCTTCGTGCTCCGCAAGGCGCTCAACCAGAAGAAGCCGGTCGCCCTGGTCGTCAACAAGACCGACCGCTCCGACGCGCGCATCGACGAGGTCGTCGACGAGGCCTACGAGCTGTTCATGGACCTGCTCGAGGACGGCGACGAGGACGCCCTCGACTTCCCCGTCATCTACGCCTCGGGCAAGGCCGGTATCGCCTCCGCCGTGAAGCCGGAGAACGGAACCCTCCCCGAGGGCGACAGCCTCGAGCCGCTCTTCAAGACGATCCTCGACACCATTCCGGCTCCGGAGTACGACGAGGGCGCGCCGCTCCAGGCCCACGTCACCAACCTCGACTCCTCGCCGTTCCTGGGTCGCCTCGCGCTGCTCCGCATCTTCCAGGGTGAGCTGCACAAGGGTCAGACCGTCGCCTGGATGAAGGGTGACGGCACCGTCAAGAACGTCAAGATCACCGAGCTCCTCATCACCGAGGGCCTCGTCCGCGTTCCCGGCGAGAAGGCTGGCCCCGGTGACATCGTCGCCATCGCCGGTATCCCCGACATCATGATCGGTGAGACCATCGCCGACGCCGAGAACCCGATCGCGCTTCCGCTGATCACCGTCGACGAGCCGGCGATCTCCATGACCATCGGTACCAACACCTCGCCGCTGGCCGGCAAGGTCAAGGGCTCCAAGGTCACCGCCCGCCTGGTCAAGGACCGCCTCGACGCCGAGCTCATCGGCAACGTGTCCCTCAAGGTCCTGCCGACCGAGCGTCCGGACGCCTGGGAGGTCCAGGGCCGTGGTGAGCTCGCGCTCGCCATTCTGGTCGAGCAGATGCGTCGTGAGGGCTTCGAGCTCACCGTCGGCAAGCCGCAGGTGGTCACCAAGGAGATCAACGGCAAGGTCCACGAGCCGGTCGAGCGCCTGACCATCGACGCCCCGGAGGAGTACCTCGGCTCCATCACCGAGCTGCTCGCCAACCGCAAGGGCCGCATGGAGGGCATGTCCAACCACGGCACCGGCTGGATCCGCATGGAGTTCCTGGTCCCGGCCCGCGGCCTGATCGGTTTCCGTACCGAGTTCATGACCGTGACCCGTGGTACCGGCATGGCCGCCCACGTGTTCGAGGAGTACCAGCCGTGGGCCGGCGAGATCCGCTCGCGCCTGTCCGGCTCCCTGGTCGCCGACCGCGCCGGTTCTGCCACCGCGCACGCGATGACCTCGCTGCAGGAGCGCGGCACCATGTTCCTGCCGCCGACCACCGAGGTGTACGAGGGCATGATCGTCGGCGAGAACTCGCGCGCCGACGACATGGACGTCAACATCACCAAGGAGAAGCAGCAGACGAACATCCGCTCGGCCACGAGCGACAACTTCGAGAAGCTGATCCCGCCGAAGGTCCTCTCGCTCGAGCAGTCGCTGGAGTTCTGCCGCGAGGACGAGTGCGTCGAGGTCACCCCGGAGACCGTCCGCATCCGCAAGGTCATCCTCAACGCCGGCGAGCGCTCGAAGATCGCGAGCCGCGCGCGCAAGGCTTCCAAGAGCTGATCCTCAGCAACTCCGCGGAAACTCACAGCCACCTGGGGGCTGGGAGTTTCCGCATTTCGGCCTCGGGGCAAGCAAGACGTCATGACTGTCTACCTGGCCTGGACTTCGTCCACCCTCGAGAGCACCGAGGGGCTCGAGGGCCCGTGGAGCGAAGTGCGCGTGGCGGCCCCCGGCGTGCTGCTGGTGGAGAGCGATGAACACCTCTCCCCCGTCTACCACGCACTGAAGTGGTCGCTCCCCGACGGCGCGGCGCTGGTGGTCTCGCCCGTGACCGAGCGCCCCAAGCTGAAGGGGCTCGCTGGGGGGACAACCACGTGGCTGCGTGACCGGGTGCCGACCGGCGGCAACGACGAGCGCGCCCCGTGAACGCGGCCCACTGGCGGCGCCCATCCCTGCAGCGCAGACTGGCTGGATGGCCGTCGTTGCGGCGACCGATCCGTCCCTCCGGCCTCGGGAGTCACCATGTTCGTCCAGCGCCTGGACCACGTCGGCATCACGGTGTCGGACCTCGAGGGTGCGGTTTCCTTCTTCGCCGCCCTGGGGCTGGAAGAGGAAGTACGGACCGTCGTCGAGGGGGAGTTCATCGACACAGTGACGGGCATCGCCGGGGCATGCACCGAGATCGTGATGATGCGGGTGCCCGGTAGCCCGGCCGGCGCCGCCATGGTGGAACTCGCCTCATTCGTCCGTCCGCAGGCGGTCGCCGGGCCGCCCGACCCACCGGCGACCATGCTGGGGATGCGCAGCATCGCGCTCGAGGTGGAGGACCTGCGCGCCCTGGTCGACCACGTCGCCAACCTCGGTTACGACCGCGTCGCAGGCATCGGCGAGTACGAGGGCGCCTGGCGGATGACCTACGTTCGCGGCCCCGAGGGGATCATCGTCGCGCTGGCGCAACGACTGGGCTGAGGGAGCTCAGCCAGTCAGCCTGCGGTCGAGCCGCTTGCGGAAGGTGAGGTCACCGCGAGCGTTGCGTTCGTGCTCCCACGCCGGATCATGGACGCGGTGGTGGTGGTGCGAGCACAGGAGAACCGAGTTCGCCAGGTCCGTCCCGCCGCCCGCGGACCACGGCGTCAGGTGGTGCGCCTCGCACCAGGTGCCGGGGATGTCGCACCCTGCTGCCCGGCAGCGCTTGTCGCGGACAAGGAGCGCCTTGCGCTGGGCCGGGGTGAACAATCGGCGGGCCCGGCCGAGGTCGAGGACCTCGGAGTCGGCGCCGAGGACGGCGGGGATGATCTTCGCGGTGCACGCCAGGCGTCGCGTCTGGGCGGCAGTGAGGCTGTCGAGCCCGTCACCGGGAACGTCGACGTCGAACGTCGCGGTGGCCAGGTCCTTGCGCAGCGACTCGAGCTGGACGGTGACCGTCAGCGTGGACGCATCCCCGCCGTGCAGCGGAAGACGGGTCGGGTCGAGGCACTCCAGCAGTTGACCGAAGGCCTGAGCGAGCCGCCGCGGGTACGCGGCACCCATGCCGCCGACCGCGCCTCCCTCTGGCCGGTCCTCGCTGATCTCGTTCCGCGGCTCACCGTTCTCCTGGCGTGGGCTGGTGAACGCGTGCAGGTAGGTGGCCAACCGGGCAGCGGTGGCGTCCGGGACGACCGCGGACAGCCGGGTGGTCCCGTCGCCGAGTGAGCGGAGCGTGAGGCGCTCTCTCTCTGCCGCCTGCGCCTCCAGCCGCTCCAGTCGCCGTGCCTCTTCCGCGTCCGCGACCTCGGGGGCGACGACGTCGAGGATCCGCT
>JAZQNT010000600.1:0-6403 GCA_045627505.1 Nocardioides sp. | reverse complement strand
ATGTTCGTGCGGACCCGCGACGCGATCGAGGCCCACCTCACCATCGTGTTCACCGCGTTGGCCGTGGCACGTCACCTGCAACAACGCACCGCCGTGAGCATCCGGAAGATCGTCCGGACCCTGCGTCCACTACGCGAGGTCACCATCGACATCGCCGGGCAGGGCCTCACGGCCCAACCCCAGGTCCCCGCTGAGGCCCAAGTCATCATCGACCGAGCGACACACTAAATCTGTGCAAGTCAGGTCGGACTGGGCGTTCGGGCTGGGCGTTCGGCTCAGCCGGCGGCGAGCTGGCGCTTGACCTCGGCGGCCACGAAGGCACCGTCGGCGCGCCCCTTGACCTGCGGAGTCACCTTGCCCATCACCTTGCCCATGGCGCGCATGCCCTCGGCCGCCGCACCGGTCTCCGCGATCGCGGCGGTGACGATGGCCACCACCTCGTCCTCACTCAGCTGCGCCGGCAGGTACTCGGCCAGGACGCCCGCCTCGGCGGTCTCCTTCGCGGCCATCTCGTCACGGCCGCCGTCGGCGAACGCGGTGGCGGCCTCGCGGCGCTTCTTCGCCTCGGAGGAGAGCACGTCGAGCACCTCGGCATCGGTGAGCTCCTTGGCCGTCTTGCCGGCGACCTCGGCCTTGGTGATGGCGGCCAGCACCATGCGGATGGTGGACGAGCGCAGCTCGTCGCGGGCCTTGATGGCGGTGGTGAGGTCGTCGCGGAGTCGGTCCTTCAGGGTGCTCATGGGATCAGTCTGTCAGGAGCCGAGCCCGGCCGGAACCGACACCGCCGCCCGCACCGGCCCGACGATTGTGACGCCTGTGGCACGCTGGCGGCATGTCGCACCTGAAGACCTCGGCACGACGCGCGCTGGCGACCGGGCTGGTCACGGGCGCCTCCGTGCTCGGCTACGCCGCGTGGGAGGGCCGCCAGTACACCCTGCGCCGCGTGGAGGTCCCGGCCCTGCCCGCGGGCCACGCACCACTGAAGGTGCTGCACCTCTCCGACCTGCACATGACGCCGGGACAGGCGAAGAAGCAGGCGTGGGTGCGCTCGCTGGCCGAACTCGAACCCGACCTGGTGATCGACACCGGGGACAACCTCGCGCACCGCGACGCCGTGCGTCCCACGCTCGAGGCCCTGGGCGACCTGCTCGACGTCCCCGGGGCGTACGTGCTGGGCTCGAACGACTACTACGACCCGGGCCTGCGCAACCCGTTCGGCTACCTGCTGCCCGACACCGGCAAGCGGCACACCGACCGGCCCCACCTCGACGTCGAGGGGCTCAAGCGCGGACTGGACGAGCGGGGCTGGCTCGACCTGAGCAACGGTTTCGGCTCGCTGACGGTGAACGGGACCCGGATCGCGTTCGCCGGCGTCGACGACCCGCACATCAACCGCGACGACCTCTCCGCGGTGGCCGGGCCGGCCAACCCGAGCGCCGACCTGCG
The DNA here is from genome assembly GCA_045627505.1 of Nocardioides sp. Lineage (GTDB taxonomy): Bacteria > Actinomycetota > Actinomycetes > Propionibacteriales > Nocardioidaceae > Nocardioides. The sequence continues at coordinate 4,957 of JAZQNT010000600.1, read as the reverse complement.
CCTGGCCGTGGTGCACGCGCCCTACCTGCGCGTGCTCGACCAGTTCGCCGCCGACGGCTACGACGCGGTGATCGCCGGCCACACCCACGGCGGCCAGGTCTGCCTGCCCACCCTCAACGGCCGAGGTCGGGCACTCACCACCAACTGCGACCTCGAACCCGCCCGGGCCAAGGGCCTGCACCGCCACCCGGCCGACTCCTCCCCCGGCGACCCGGGGTCCTCCTGGCTCCACGTCTCCGCCGGGCTGGGCTCCAACCCGTACGTGCGACTGCGGCTGGCCTGCCGTCCTGAGGCCACGCTGCTGACCTTCGTCCCGAAGGCCTGAACCTCGGCGAGGGTGGACCCGATTTCCACCGGCGCCCCCACCTCGGATATGGTTACGTCGTTCGTGAGTCACCCCGGTGGCACTCGGATGGACGGGCTGTGGCGCAGCTTGGTAGCGCGCCTCGTTCGGGACGAGGAGGCCGCAGGTTCAAATCCTGTCAGCCCGACAGCAAGCAAGAATCCCGAACCCCCCGGGTCCAGTGGATCCGGGGGGTTTCTGCATTTCCGGCATCGGCACCTCTCTAGGCCCTCCGCCTGTCCGCCCCCGCGGGACGTCATAGCTTTCGGGGGTCCTGGCCCCCGATTCCCATGACGCCCGCCCCGGAACCCCGGAGCAGGCCGTGGAACGGCGAACGGCGGCCCTCCGAGGAGGACCGCCGTTCGTACGACGTGCGTCGGGGAGAACCCCCGCTCAGCGCATTCTGGAGGCGCTCAGGACGCCTTGGCCGCCACCAACAGCTCGGCGATCTGCACGGTGTTGAGGGCAGCACCCTTGCGCAGGTTGTCGTTGCTGATGAACAGCGCAAGGCCGCGGTTGTCGTCCACGCCCTCGTCCTGACGGATACGACCGACGTAGGACGGGTCCTGACCGGCCGCCTTGCGCGGGGTGGGGATCTCCTCGAGCGCCACACCCGGGGCGTCCTTGAGCAGCTCACGGGCCTGCTCGGGGGTGATCGCCTTCTCGAACTCCGCGTTCACCGCGAGCGAGTGGCCGGAGAAGACCGGGACGCGCACACAGAGGCCGGAGACCTTGAGCTCGGGGATCTCGAGGATCTTGCGGGACTCGTTGCGGAGCTTCTGCTCCTCGTCGGTCTCGTTGAGGCCGTCGTCCACGATCGAACCAGCCAGCGGCAGGACGTTGTAGGCGATGGTCTCGACGTACGGAGCCGGCTCGCCGAACGGAACGGCACGACCGTCGTAGGCCAGCGGACGCGGGTCCTCGATCGCCTCGACGCCGGAGGCGAGCGCCTCGACGCCGGCGACGCCGGAACCGGAGACGGCCTGGTAGGTCGAGACGATCAGGCGCTTGAGCCCGGCGGCCTCGTGCAGCACCTTGAGGATCGGCATCGCGGCCATGGTGGTGCAGTTCGGGTTGGCGATGATGCCGCGCCCGGCCTCCACCACGCCGGCGAAGGCGTGCGGGTTCACCTCGGAGACGACCAGCGGGATGTTCGGGTCCTTGCGGAACGCCGAGGAGTTGTCGACGACGATCACGCCGGCGTCGACGAAGCGCTGGGCCTGGGCGCGCGAGGTGGTGGCACCGGCGGAGAACAGCGCGATGTCGAGACCGGTCGGGTCGGCGGTCGCGACGTCCTCGACCACGACCTCCTTGCCCTGGAACTCGAGCACCTTGCCAGCCGAGCGGGCCGAGGCGAAGAACCGGACCTGGTCGGCGGGGAAGTTCCGCTGCTCCAGGATCTGACGCATGGCGACGCCCACCTGACCGGTGGCGCCGACGATTCCGAGCGCGGTCATCGGCCGGTACCTCCGTAGACCACGGCCTCGACCTCGTCGGCGTCCAGACCGAAGGCGGTGTGCGCAGCCTGCACCGCGTTCACCAGGTCGGCGTCGGAGACGATGACGGAGATGCGGATCTCGGAGGTGGAGATCATGTCGATGTTGACGCCCGAGCCAGCCAGGGCGGCGAAGAACTTCGCGGTGATGCCCGGGAAGGAGCGCATCCCGGCACCGATCACCGAGACCTTGCCGATCTGGTCGTCGAACAGCAGGCGCTCGTAGCCGAGTTCTGCCTCCAGCTTGGCCAGCGCGCCCATCGCGACCTGACCGTCCTCGCGCGGGAGGGTGAAGGAGATGTCCGTGCGGCCGGTGGCGGCGGCAGAGACGTTCTGCACGACCATGTCGATGTTCACCCCGGCCTCGGCCAGGGACTCGAAGATGCGCGCGGCCTCGCCGACCTTGTCGGGCACGCCGACGACGGTGATCTTTGCCTGGCTGCGGTCGTGGGCGACGCCGGAGATGATGGCCTGTTCCATGGTTCCCTCGTTCTCGCTGGGGGCGGGCAGGATCCAGGTGCCTTCCTTCGTGGAGAAGGACGAACGCACGTGGACGGGCATGTTGTACCGGCGCGCGTACTCGACGCAGCGCAGGTGGAGGATCTTGGCGCCGGAGGCCGCCATCTCGAGCATCTCCTCGTAGGAGACGCGGTCGAGCTTGCGAGCCGCCGGGACGATGCGCGGGTCGGCGGTGAAGACACCGTCGACGTCGGAGTAGATCTCGCAGTACTCGGCGCCGAGCGCGGCGGCCAGGGCCACGGCGGTGGTGTCGGAGGCTCCGCGGCCCAGCGTGGTGACGTCCTTGGTCTGCTGCGAGACGCCCTGGAAGCCGGCCACGATGGCGATCGAGCCCTCGCCGATGGCGCTCTCGATGCGACCCGGCTTGATGCCGACGATCTTGGCCTTGCCGTGCTCGGCGGTCGTGAGCACGCCCGCCTGCGACCCGGTGAAGGACTGAGCCTTGTAGCCGAGCTGCTCGATCGCCATGGCCACCAGGGCCATCGAGATGCGCTCACCCGCGGTGAGCAGCATGTCGAGCTCACGCGGCGGCGGGAGCGGGCTGACCTGTTCGGCGAGGTCGCGCAGTTCGTCCGTGGTGTCACCCATCGCGGAGACCACGACGACGACGTCGTGGCCCGCCTTCTTGGTGTTGACGATCCGCTGGGCGACCCGCTTGATCCCGGCTGCGTCGGCGACGGAGGAGCCTCCGTACTTCTGCACGACAATGCCCACGCGAGGTACCACCTGACTTGTATCGCTGGAGACAGTCGACACGGCGTGTCGACTCGACGCGGTCGAGTCTAACCGGGGGGCTTCGCGTCCCCATCGCCGATCCATCCGTCACACCGGAGCCCCCGTCCCGCGTGGGTCTGTCACGGCCAGGTCACAGGCTGCTCACGAACCGCGCACGATCATCGGGGAGTCCGCGGGCATCGGGGGTCCTCGGGCGTCAGCCCTCGCTGCCGTCCGCCGAGCGGCGGCCGGCGAACGCGCGGCCCAGGGTCACCTCGTCGGCGTACTCCAGGTCACCCCCGACCGGCAGGCCACTGGCCAGCCGGGTGACCCGCATGCCGAGCGGCGCCAGCATCCGGGTGAGGTAGGTGGCCGTCGCCTCCCCCTCGAGGTTCGGGTCGGTGGCGAGGATGACCTCGGTGACGGTGCCGTCGGCCAGACGCATCATGAGCTCACGCACGTGCAGCTGCTCGGGACCGATGCCGTCGATCGGCGAGATGGCTCCGCCGAGCACGTGGTAGCGACCCCGGAACTCACGGGTGCGCTCGATCGCGACGACGTCCTTGTACTCCTCGACCACGCACAACAGGCTCGGGTCACGACGGGGATCACGGCAGATCCGGCACTGCTCGTCCTCGGAGACGTTGAAGCAGATGGTGCAGAACTTCACCTTCTGCTTCACCAGGGTGAGGACGTCAGCAAGCCGCTGCACCTCCTCCGGGTCGGCCTGGAGGACGTGGAATGCGATGCGCTGGGCGCTCTTGGGCCCGACGCCGGGGAGCCGACCGAGCTCGTCGATCAGGTCCTGGACGACACCTTCGTACAACGTCCGGCCTCAGCCGAGTCCGGGAAGGCCGCCGGACATCGGCCCGAGCGTGGCCTGCGCCTCGGCGTCCGCCTTGGCCTTCGCCTCGCGGTAGGCGGCGACCACCAGGTCACCGATGATCTCCAGGTCGTCGGCGGACGAGCCGTCGAAGGCGCCGGGGGCGATGGTGACGCCGGTGAGCTCCCCGGAGCCGGCGATCTCGACCTTCACCTGGCCACCTGCCTCCCCGGTGAAGCGGGCAGCCTGCAGGCGCTCGTGCGCCAGGGTCAGCTGGGCCTGCATCTCCTGGGCCTGGGCGAGCAGCGCGTTCATGTCGAAGCCGTCGGCTCCGCCGAGTGCTTCGAACGGGTTCTGGGACATGGTTCCTCCAGTGCGGTGGTGGCGCGCACCGGGCAATGCGCGCCGTACGGATGGTGTCGCGGGCGTGTGGTCACGCCGCGGGGGTTCAGTTGTGCGGGATCTCCTCGATCACCCGGGCGCCCAGCGTCCGCTTGAGCAACTCGGTGGAGTCCATTCCGGAGTCGTCGACGGCCTGGTCGTCGGGGCTGACGGCCGCGTCGGCCAGCGCTTGGACATCCGCCTCGACAGGCGGAAGGTCACCTGTGCGGGTCTGCTTGATCGCCTCGCGGGCCCGGTCAACCGCACCGCGCCCTCCCTGCCGGTGCTGGGACTCGGGCTGCGCCTGGTTCGACGGCGTCGCGTCGTAGCCCGCAGGAGGACCGGGGTCGTACGGGTCCGGCGGACCCTCGTCGTACGCGGGAGGCGGGACGTCGTCGTAGGGCGGGACCCAGTCCGGCACCGTCTGCGCGGCTGCTTCGGGGGGCTGCTGGCCCCGGGGCCGAGTCGGTTCCTGGGGAGCCTGCGGCTGGACGCCCTGCGTCTAAGTCGGATCGTAGCCATGTCGTTCTGTGAGCCAAGGGGTTGTGCCTCTCTATTGTCTTCCTAAGACCGCTTGGCCTCCGACTTCAGTCCGGCACCGTCTGCGCGGCTGCTTCGGGGGGCTGCTGGCCCCGGGGCCGAGTCGGTTCCTGGGGAGCCTGCGGCTGGACGCCCTGCGTCT
>JAZQNT010000599.1:0-3506 GCA_045627505.1 Nocardioides sp. | reverse complement strand
ATAATTATCAGGACTTTCATCATACGAACCCGTTAAGAAAGCAACCGTTACAAAAGTTGATGCAATATCCATTGGGTCCAAAATAACGGTGGCACCATTTGACAATTTATGAAGTGTTGGGTTAAATAGCATTTTATGCCTCCTCTTGCCTAAATAATAAACAACACGGCGCTCGCCTCGTCGAGGGACGTCGCGACGGGGGCCTCGGTCTCCTCACCGGTGGCGAGGGTCTGCAGCGTCTCCTCTGCGGGGGCCTCGCTCGGAGCAGCCTCGACCGGAGCGGAAGTGCGCTTGCGGGTGCGGCGGGCGGGCTTCTTCGCGGGCTCGGGGGCCTGGAAGAGGGGCAAGGTGCCCGTGGCGTCAGCATCGGCAGCGTCGGAAGCCTGCCCAGCCGGAGCCTGGTCAGCGGCGGCCTGCTCAGCGGGCGCCTCGGCCGTCTCGCCCGGAGCGGCGGCAGCCTTCTTCGCGGTGGTCTTGCGGGTGCGCTTGGCCGCGGTCTTCTTCGCCGGGGCCTCTGCCTCGACGGTGTCGCCAGACTCCGGAGCGGCAGCAGTTGCGCCGTCCACCTCAGGGGCACTCTCGGCAGCCTTGGCAGCGGTCTTCTTGGGCGTGGTCTTCTTGGCGGTGCTCTTGCGGGCCGCCGTCTTGCGGGCGGGCTTCGCGGCGTCATCCGCGACCGGGGCCTGGGTGGCGGTCTGGGCGCCGGACTGGGCGGCGGGCTCGGTGTCCGGCTCCACGGCGGCGGTCTCGACCTCACCGGCGGCCGGGGCGGCGGTCTTCTTGGCAGCGCTCTTACGGGTGCGCTTGGCCGGCGCCTTCTTGGCGGCCGGGGTGTCGCCGGCGTCCGCGGAGGCTGCTGCCTCGGTGGACTGCTCCTCCGTGACGTCCGTCTCGGAGCCTGTGGCGCTCTTGGCCGGCGCCTTCTTGGCGGTGCGCTTCGCCGCGGTCTTCTTGGCCGTCGTCCGCTTCGCGGCGGCCTTCTTGGCGGTGCCGGTGGCGGCCGCCTCGGTGCTGGTCTCGCCGGTGTTGGCGGGGGTGTTGGCCGATTCGTCGGCAGGAGTGGTCTCGTCGAGCATGGTGCTCCTCGGACCGGTGCACGGCACCGGTCGTGTTCAGGACGCCACGACCCCGGTGCAGGTGTCGGACGCAAAGCCTTCGGTGGCGACAACCTCTCCGCCTGTGCGTCGAACCACTCCGGTCGGCACTTTCCGCGGTCGCCGGGCCCTCGACCCTCCGGGATCTCCGGATGTCAGTGGGGTACCTCTCTCACAGGTCCCCCGGGCCGCGTCGCGGTCTGGTGCCGACGTCGGTACTCCGTGCCTGACCGGTCGTGCCGACCAGGCGAGAACGTCGTCGGGTTACTGTCAGCGAGCGCGTCGCCGACGGCAACCTCGGTCAGTATCGCACACCGAGACGAGTTGTGGCTCAGGACGAGACGGCCAGCGGGTCGCCGACGGTCCCGTGCTCCCGATCCAGCGGCCCCTGGGCCAGACGGGTGAGAAGCATCGCCCCCGTGACCTCGAGGGTCCCGACTTCGCCCAACGCCCGGACCACGTCGTCGGGGCGCACGGCCGGCTCCCGGTGCTCGACCACCAGTCGGAGCACGGCGTCCGCGCCCTCGGTGGCGGCGGAGAGCGCGACCACCGCGCCGCGGGCGTCGAACTGGCGCATCCCCTTCTTGGTCATGCGCTCGACCAGGATCTCGTCGGCGGCCAGGAACTTCTCCACCAGGTCGGTGAGGTCACCGGCACCGGGGAGGTCCAGGCGCCAGAGGCTGGCCTGGAGCTTGTCGTGCAGGGCACCCCCGGGAGACTCGACGCACTCGAGCACGTCCAGGCCGGGCGGTAGCGAGGAGTCGAGCAGGCGCAGGACCTCGGCCGGCTCCATCACCTGGGCCAGACCGATCTCGACGTACTCGGCCTCGGAGGCCGAGCCAGTGGGGGCAGCACCCGCGTACGAGATGCGGGGGTGCGGGTTGAAGCCGGAGGAGTACGCCATCGGGACGCGCGCTCGGAAGACCGCACGCTCGAACGCGCGCGAGAAGTCACGGTGGCTGATGAAGCGAAGGCGACCGCGCTTCGCGTAGCGCAGACGAAGGCGCTGGACGGGCGGGGCCTGCTGCTCGGGCTGGGAACGCACGGACCAACGGTAGCCCGAGCCGTGGCCACCTGCCGATTCGCCCACCATCCCCACGACACCGCCCGGCGACACCAGGTCCGGGCCCACCGAGCGAGTGGCGCACAGCACTCAGGGCAGCGGCTCCCCCTTCATCTGGCGCGACTTGTAGACGGTCCCGATCACCTGCCCGTCGAGCCAGCTCGTGAGCCGGTCGGCCTCGGCCGCCAACAAAGCCAGGCCACGACTGCCCACGCGCTCGCGGTCCCGAGGCCTCAGGACCACCTGGACCTTGCCCTCCTCGTCCTGGATCCAGCACCCCACCACCTGGCCGTTCCACCACGCGGTGGTGCCGCCGTTCCCGTTGGAGTCGAAGAGGAAGGGCACGTCCTCAGGGTCGAGGAAGAAGGCACGCTCCTTCCATCCCATGGTCGTGGGGTCCAGGACGGGCAGCAGCGCCGCCCATGGTTCCGGGGTGGGGACGTCCTCGAGGTCGTCAGGCAGCAGCCACCCGACCGCGCCGGAGTCGAGGGAGACCCTGACCGCCGCGAGCTCGGCCAACGCCGTGCGCACGACCGACTTCGTCGAGCCGAGCCACCAGACGATGTCGTTCTCGGTCCCCGGACCGAAGGTCCACAGCCACCGACGCACCAGCTCCCGGTAGCCCTCGGCCGCGGACGTCGGCTCGACGCCGGGGAGGGCGCGCGCGGAGAGGTCCCAGAGCGGACGGTTGGTGCGCCAGTGTCCTCGACTACCCACCCGCACCAGGAGCCCCTGGGCACCGAGGACCGAGAGCACCCGAGGCCCCATGGGCACCTCGCTGCTCCACCTCCCCGTCCCGACGCGGATCCGGCCATCGAGGGACGGGTCGAGCGAGGCCACCTGCTGCGCCGACACCGGACCCTCCTCCTCGATCCGCTTCAGGAGCGTCGAGGAGACCTGCTGCCACCACGACTCCGGGTCCTCGGCCAGCCCCGCCGCGACGGCCGCCTTCAGCAGCGCCCGGTGTTCATTGCCCGCCGTGCGAGCCGCGGCGCTCCCCCACGCGGCCCCCACGAGATCACGGGGAAACGCGAAGAGGGTGCGGCGCATGGCGAGCTGCTTCACCAGTGTGCGGTCGACGTGCAGGGCCCGGTCTCTTTTCGGTTCGGTCCTTGTCGAGTTCTTTGAAGAAGTCTTCATTCTTGTGCTTGGTTGCCGTTGTATCTGCCTCAGTCTTCAACTCGAACATGATGGAAAGATACTCAACGCCGTCATCTGTGAAATCTCTAAAGATAAAATCACCCTTGCTACCGGTTCTTGCATCGTTATCCTTCTCAAAATATGCATTTCGGAATGATGTAGCCCTATTCCTATTGAAAAGAATTGAACAATGCTGTTCCAAGCTCTCG
>JAZQNT010000598.1:0-6822 GCA_045627505.1 Nocardioides sp. | reverse complement strand
ACACTCCCGAGGCCGAGACCCCCTCGCCGGTCGACGTGCCCTGTCGCTGCGCTGGAAGCCAGCGCAGCGCAGGGACCCTGCCAACGCAGGAACCCCGCGCCGACCGAGGTCGGGGCGGGGTTCCTGACGGCGTACGGGGTGCCGAGGCGCGTCGCTCAGTCGCCCTGGAAGAAGGCCAGGAGGCGCAGCAGGTTGGTGTAGATCCAGACCAGCGAGACGCTCATCGCGAACGCGGCGGTCCAGGAGTAGCGCTCCTCGATGCCAGCGGCGACCCCCTGCTCGACGAAGTCGAAGTCCATCAGCAGCATGACGACACCCAGGACCAGTCCGGCCAGGGCGAAGATGAAGCCGATCGGGCCGCTGTTGAAGAGGCCCATGTCGATGCCCGCAAAGCTCAGCACGAGCGACAGCACGCTCAGGCCGACCATGCCGAACATGACAGCGACAGCACCACGCTTGAACTTGTCGCTCAGCTTGATGTTGAAGTACTTGTACGCGGCCAGGGTGCCGGCGAAGGCAGCCATGGTGCCGATGACCGCGCCGGTGACGACGCCCGGGTAGGCGACGTCGAACAGCTTGCTGATGCCACCGAGCGCGACACCCTCGAACGCGGCGAAGGCGATGACGAGGGCGGGGCTGACGACCTTCTTGAAGGAGTTCACCATCGACAGCAGGAAGGCGCCGATGCCGCCGATGCCGGCTGCGGCGGCCATGCGGCCCAGCGCCTGGTCGCTCATCTGGTTGTCCGCCAGGTTGGACCCGGCCCACACCCAGGTGATGGCGGCGAAGAGGACCACGACGCCCAGCGTCATGGCGGTCTTCTGGACCACGGTGTCGATGGTCATGCGGCCAACGGACGGCTGCTGGACGGGAGCGCCCGTACCCCACGTCGAGGGGTCGCCGTACTGACCGTACGGGTCGGCGGTCTGGGTCTGGCCGTAGCCGTATCCGGGACCCTGCTGGCCGTAGGCGTTCTGGTGCCCTGCGGCCTGGCCGTTGAAGGCTTCGTTCCGCGTGAAGATGGGGTTGTTGCTCTGCACTGGTCTCTCCTCGGAGGCCTCGGGCGGGGTCTGGCTGACCTCGCTCGTCACGCCCCACTGTACGCGGGGCTCACAGGAAGAACGACGAACGAAGGCGAAACGTTCCTGCGGTTCCTCCCCGACCGGAACCTGCCCGCACGCACGCGCACCCGTCCGGCCTCACCTCACACGAAGCGTCACGGTGGTGCGGGCCGAGGTGGTGTCACCGTTGCCGAGGTAGCGGACGACCACCTTCACCGGGGCCCGGGCCTTCCAGCCACGGATCCGTGGCGTACGGACCACCACCTTGGTCGAACGCTTCGTCCCGGAACCGGTGACCCGGCGGGTCACCGTGGCTTTGACCCGCTGGGAGCGCTTGCCCGCCACCAGCCGCACCCGGATCCGCCCCTCGGTCCGCACGCCGCCGGCGCGCAGGTGCGCCACCACGCGGGCACGCTCGCCCGCGCGCACCTCCACCCGGGCCTTCGTCCGGCGGAGCGTGGCCGTGGCCCGGCGCACCACCAGGGTGGTGGCGACGGAGGCCACGTGCGTCCCGTCGCTCCACCGCACCTGGACCCGACGCCGCCCGGCCGTGGCAAAGACGCCCAGGTCGACGGTGGCCCGACCGGAGGCGAAACGAACGGTCCGGGTGCGGGTTCCGACGGTCACGCTCAACGTCCCCCTCAACGTCCCCCTCAAAGTCCCCTCAGCGACCCCGCGGACCCCGCGGACGGTGACGTCGACGGTGGCGCTGCGGCCCGCGGCGACCCGCGGCGCCGACGCGCTCAGCGACACGGCCCCCGGGCCGGCCCCCTCGGGGCACGCCAGGCGTCCGGCCCAGAGCACCCGCCCGGCGTCGTTCGCGTCGTTGGCCCACAGGACCTCCCGGGTCCCGTCGACGCAACGCAGGAGCGGGGCGAGGGTGAACCCCTCGAAGTTGTGGTTCGGCAGCCCGGAGGGACGCCGGAGGTGCGACCGGGGCACGAACCGTCCGCCGTCGAGCTCGAAGACCGCCGAACGGACGTCGCAGAAGTGGTCGCACGACGCCCAGACCTGGCCCGCAGAGGCGTCGAAGTCGAGGTCCATGACGTTGCCGACCGGGTTGGCGAAGCTGGCCACCTTGGTCGTCCGGCCCGCGGGCCCGAAAACGAAGGCGTCCACCCGGTCCCGGAACCCGGGCGCCTCGACGGCCACGAGGAAGACCGCTCCCCCGCGCTGGCCGGGATGGGCCGCGGGATCGAACGCCCTCCCGGTGGACTGGTCGAGGAAGCCGCGCCGCACCAGGAACTCGTTGGGGACCGCGGTCACCGACTCCGGCCCGAGGTTGGCCCCGATCCCGGGGTAGTGCGGAGCGAGGTCCCACTCCTCCGTCGCGGTGAGCGTGGCGCCGGTTCCCTCGAGCGGTACCCGGAGGATGCTCGGCCGGGCGTTGCCTGCGCCGTCGCGCTCGATCGAGACCCACGCCTCGCCGGCGTGGACGACCACCCCCTCGGCGTCGACGCCGAGCCGGCCGTCGGGCAGCGCCAGCGCCTTGCCCCGACCCCACCCCTGGGTGGTGTCGGCCAGCCACTGCCCGCCGCTCGGCACCAGGCGGAAGAGGCGGCCGTCGTCGCGCACCGCGAAGACCCGGTCCTGGGGCGGGGTGGCACCGGCCACGTACGACAGGCCGCTCAGGTCAGTGCCGAAGAAGTGCGGGTCGTCGACCGCGGTCGCGGTGCCCGGTCCGGGCCACGGGGAGGGTGCAGGGGCCGCACCGGCTGCCGGGAGCGGCACCGGGAGCGACGCCGGGGGCGACGCCGGGGGCACCGCCAGCAGACCGACGAGCAAAACCAGGACGGCCGCTCGGGACATGGGACACACCAGTGGCACGCGGAGACTCCCGGCTCGGGCCTCGCGTCGGGTGGCGAGGACTACGTCCACCCTTCCCCGCTCACGGACCTTCACCACGCGGTGAGGACCAGAACCCCCCAGATCCGGTATCGCGGGGCAACAACATGCCCGCCCGTGCGTCCGTCGGGTGCGGTGGACTGCGTGGCCCGGACGCGTGGTGACGTGGTGCCCCCGCTGGGACTCGAACCCAGACTGTGCCGTTTTTAAGACGGCTTCCTCTGCCATTGGGATACGAGGGCCGGTGGCGGTCCCGGAGGCCGGGAGCACCCCCGTGGTCGTGCTCAGGTCAGGGCGTCGACCTCACTCCCCCTCGGGCGCGGGGAGGTAGGTCTGTCGCTGGTAGATCGCGTGCGCGCCGGCCACCCGGTCGAGGAAGAGGTAGCCGTCGCAGTGGTCCATCTCGTGCTGCAGGCAGCGAGCCTCGAACGCGTCGGTGCGCAGCTCCACCCACTCGCCGGTGCCGGGCAGCTGGCCCTTGACGGTGACCAGGCTGGCGCGCTTCACGTCACCGGTGAGGTCCGGGACGCTCATGCAGCCCTCGCGAGCCTTCTGGTTGCGGCTGGAGGAGACCAGCTCGGCGTTGCAGAGCACGTAGGTGCCGTGGTGGGTGCGGGTCTTGGGGTGCTGCGAGACGTCGACGCAGAAGACCTTGACCCCCTCCCCCACCTGAGGGGCCGCGAGGCCGACGCAACCCGGCGAGACCCGCATCGTGGCCACCAGGTCGGCGGCCAGCTGCACGATCTCCGGTGCGGTTGGGTCGACCTTGCCGCCGTCGGTGGACAGCACGGGGGCCGGCGCGGTGACGACCGGCAGCACGTTGCCCTCGACGCCCAGCTCGTCCACCGACCAGGCGGCGACGCGTGCGTTGAAGCCCTCGGGACGCTCGGCGGCGGGGGCGGCGTTCTCCTCGCTCACAGCTCGTCGGCCTCCACCGGACGCAGGGTCGCGCCCACGCCGAGCTGGGTGGCGGCGTTCTTGAGCGTGCGCTCGAGGACGGTCGCGTCCACGCCGGCAGGCAGCGAGACCTCGGCGATCAGCAGGTAGAGGTCACCGGCGAGGCGGGTGGTGAGGTCGGTGACGTTGCCCTCGACCCGGGCCACCTCGCGCAGGATGGTCGAGACGATGCCGGGACGGTCACCACCGTGCACGGTGAGCACCCAGGGGGTGCTGGTCGGCGTGGAGCCGGTGGTCTCCTCCACCGGGACCTCCCGGATGGTGACGGTCAGGCGGCCGTCGGCGCCGAGCGGCTCGAGGGCCTCCCCGATGGCCTCCGGCGTGACGTCACCGGCGCAGACCAGGGTCATCGCGAAGTGTCCTCGCAGCAGGGTCATCGAGGAGTCCTCGATGTTGAGCCCGAGCGCGGCCAGGCGGTCGGTGGTCCAGGCAATGATTCCGGGACGGTCGTGTCCCAGGACGGTGATGGCGTGGAGGCTCCCTGCAGCAGTCATGCCCGCCATTCTCACACCCTCGTCCCCTGCGACGGCATCAACGGCGCGCCTCCGGAGTTGCGCGACCAGCCCTGCCCCCGCCCCGCCCACCCATTCCCCCCACCCGGGACGTCATGTGAATCGCTGGCCCCGACCCCCGAACCCCATGACGTCGGGGGAGCACCCGTGGGACGGGGGGAGGGTCTGGTGTCAGGGGGCGTCGGGGGTGGAGCGGTTCATCACCGACCAGGCGATGCCTTCGAGGATGTCGGCCTCCGACACGGTCCAGGTCTCGGGGGTGGTCCGGGCCAGGATGCGGTCCATGATGATGGCGCCGGCGTGGATCACGTCGGCCCGGCCGGGGTGCATGTAGCCGAGGGCGAGCCGTTGGGCGGTGGTGGCCTCCACCAGCGCCCGGCAGTCCGCGCGGGTGGCGTCCACGGGCAGCACCGCGTGGTCGATCGCCTCCGGGTCGTAGACGGGCAGCGCCAGGACGCCGGCAGCGATGCTGGTGCAGGTGCCGGCGATGCCCACCACCGTGGTGGCCGAGGCGATGTCGACCCCCGCGGCCTCGACCGCGTCCAGGTGGGCGTCGACGTCCGCGACGCAGGCCGCGACCTCCGCAGGGGTCGCCGGATCGGAGTGCAGGTGGCGCTCGCTGAGGCGCACGGAGCCGATGTCGGCCGAGTGCGAGGCGAAGGGCCCCGACGCGTCCCCGAGGATGAGCTCGGTGGAACCGCCGCCGATGTCGATCACCAGCACCGGACCCGTCGCGTCCGCGGCCAGCGGCAGTCCGCGCACCGCGCCGGCGTAGGCCAGCGCCGCCTCCTCCGCCCCGGGGATCACCTCGGGGTCGACGCCCAGGCGGTCCCGCACCCCAGCCGCGAAGACGTCGGAGTTGGAGGCGTCGCGCGAGGCCGATGTGGCGCAGAAGCGGATGCGTTCGGGCGGAACCTCGTGGGCACGGATGATCTCGGCGTACTCGTCGATCGCCGCGAACGCACGCTCGAGTGCGGCGTCGGAGAGACGTCCCGTGGCGTCCACGCCCTCCCCCAGGCGCACGACGCGAGAGACCCGCACCGCGACGTCGGGCAGCGCCCCGACCAGGAGCTTGATGGTGTTGGTGCCGCAGTCGACCGCGGCGATCGGCGCCCCGCCGGCCACCGGGTCAGGCTCCGCCAGTCTGGTTCGCGCCGTGCTGGTCTGCGTCGGCCTCGTCAGTGGTCCCGTTCCCGCACGCCGAGACGCAGGCGCCGTCCTTCCACCACTCACCGAGCAGGTCGAGGACCTCGTCGCCCAGCGGGTTCACGCCGCGACCCTTGGCCAGGGCCTGACCGGCCAGCACGTGCAGGCACTTGACCCGGTTGGGCATGCCGCCGGCGGAGATCCCCTCGATCTCGGGCACCTCGAGGCCTGCCGCCCGGCCGATCTCGGCACGGTCGGCGAGGTAGGACTCGTGCGCGGCCCGGTAGGCGGCGGCCAAGTCCTCGTCGGTGCTCAGCCGCTCCTGCATCTCCTTCATCAACCCGGAACCCTCGAGGGTTCCGATCTTCGACGCGGCGGTGGGGCAGGTCAGGTAGTAGGTGGTGGGGAACGGGGTGCCGTTCGGCAGGCGCGGCTCGGTGGCCACCACGTCGGGGTTGCCGCAGGGGCAGCGGTGGCCCACCCCGGCGATGCCTCGGGGCTCACGACCGAGCTGGGCCTCGATCGTCTTCTTGTCGGCCGGGTCGATCACTGCTTCTCCTGCTGCTCGTTCTTCGTGACGCCGTCGATCTTCTCCGGGGCGTCGGGCTGCTGGGCGGGTGGGTTGCCGGCGAGTTTCACCGATCCCCACACATCCTCCCACCACGCGGCCTCCTCCTCCTTGCCGACGTCGGCAGGGTCGGTCAGGTCGGCCGCTGCCCCGAGCGGCTCACCGTTCTCGTCGAGCACCTGGTAGCCGGTCTCGCCGGGCTTCAGGTAGCCGAGCTTGGAGCGGGCCTGGGCCTTGACGTACGAGGGGTCCTTCCACCGTCGCTTCTCCCGCTCCAGGTCGGCGATCTGCGCCTCGGTCCGCGAGATCTGCTCCTTCAGCGAGTTCACCGAGTCGCGCTGCTGCATGTAGGCGCGCGTGGAGGAGGCGTACGAGACGGCCAGCACGACCACGATGGCGGCGAGCACGAATGCGCGGGCGGTGAGCCGGGAGCGGCGTGGACGGCCGCCGCCGCTCTTCGGCGCACGCGGGCGTGGGGCCGGAGCCGACGCCCTGGTCGGCTTGTCGTCCCGGGTGGCCGTGGAGACCTTCCCGGCGGCACCGGGCGCCTCCGCGTCCGCACGCGCCGGCGAGGCGGGGGCCTGCTCGAGCGCATCGGCGTCGGCTCGGGTCGTCCCCGGGTCGCTGGTCTCCTCCGGACGCAGACCGGCGACCCTGCCACGCGAGGTCTGACCTCGCTGGCCGGGCCGCCGGCTGCCCCCCGGAGCGGGGGAATCACGTCGCTGTGCCATCA
>JAZQNT010000597.1:0-4671 GCA_045627505.1 Nocardioides sp. | reverse complement strand
G
This sequence comes from Nocardioides sp., assembly GCA_045627505.1. Taxonomy (GTDB): domain Bacteria; phylum Actinomycetota; class Actinomycetes; order Propionibacteriales; family Nocardioidaceae; genus Nocardioides. The sequence goes on along the minus strand of JAZQNT010000597.1, from coordinate 4,670 downwards.
GAGCACGGCGGCGAGGCGAAGGCGGTGCTGGCCGAGGGACAGGTCACGGTCAACGGCGAGGTCGACACCCGCCGGGGTCGGCAGCTGGTGGACGGCGACGTCGTGGCCCGCGGTCCGGTCAGCGCCCGCGTGGTGCACGGCGAGGTCGTCGACAACCTCCCCTGGTGACGCTGTGGCCCCCACGACCGATCAGGACGTGGGGGCCTCAGCTGTCAGGACGGCCGAACGGGTCAGCGGACCTCGAGCAGGTCGACGACGAAGATCAGGGTCTCGCCCGGCTTGATCACGCCACCGGCGCCGCGGTCGCCGTAACCCAGGTGCGGGGGAATGACGAGGCGTCGGCGGCCGCCGACCTTCATGCCCTGCACGCCGGTGTCCCAGCCGGAGATGACCTGGCCGATGCCGAGGCGGAACTGCAGGGGCGCGCCGCGGTTGAACGAGGCGTCGAACTCCTCACCGGTGGAGTGGGCCACACCGACGTAGTGGACGGAGACGGTGCTACCGGCCTTCGCCTCGGCGCCGTCGCCGACGACCAGGTCGGTGATCTCCAGGTCGGTGGGGGCGTCGCCCAGGTGCGGGTCGACTTCGGGCTTCTCCATGACGGACTCTCCTGTAGAGGGCTCGGATGTTGCGGGTGCTCGGCGCCCGGTCGGGTGCGGAGCCGGACACCAGCATCCCACGTGGGTCCGGCGCAGGACGAGACCGCTCCGCTCGTACCCTTGGCGCCGACGGCCCGGCGAGGCCCAGCCCTACCGACTTGGAGAACCACATGACCCAGCAGGTCACCTTCCACCTGGACGAGAGCGAGCGTCCGACCCACTGGTACAACATCGTCGCGGACCTCCCGACGCCGCCTCCGCCGCCGCTTCACCCTGCTACCCACGAGCCGGTCGGGCCGGACGACCTGACCGCGCTGTTCCCGCCGGAGCTGATCGCCCAGGAGGTCACCGCCGAGCGCTACGTCGAGATCCCGGAGGCCGTCCAGGAGGTCTACGCCCAGTACCGTCCCTCCCCGCTCATCCGGGCCCGCAAGTGGGAGGAGAAACTCGGCACCTCCGCACGGATCTACGTCAAGTACGAGGGCGTCTCGCCCGCCGGCTCGCACAAGGTCAACACCTCGGTGCCGCAGGCGTACTACAACAAGATCAACGGCATCAACCGCCTCACCACCGAGACCGGTGCCGGCCAGTGGGGCACCGCCCTGGCCTACGCCTGCTCCCTCTTCGACATGACGTGTGAGGTCTGGCAGGTGGGCCACTCCTTCGACACCAAGCCGCAGCGCCGCACCCTGATCGAGGTGTTCGGCGGCAAGGTGCACCGCTCGCCGTCGCACAACACCGAGTCGGGCAAGAAGTACCCCGAGGACCACCCGGGCTCGCTGGGCATCGCCATCTCCGAGGCCGTCGAGGTCGCGAACGCCGACGAGTCCGCCAAGTACGCCCTGGGCTCGGTGCTCAACCACGTGCTGCTGCACCAGACCGTGATCGGCCAGGAGGCCGTCAAGCAGCTGGAGATGGCCGGTGAGTCCGGCGCCGACATCGTGGTCGGCTGCGCCGGCGGCGGCTCGAACCTGGCCGGGCTGATCTTCCCGTTCCTGCGCGAGAACCTGGTGGAGGGCAAGCAGGCCCGCCTGGTCGCCGTGGAGCCCTCCTCGTGCCCGACGATGACGCGGGGCACCTACACCTACGACTTCGGCGACTCCGCCGGCCTGGTGCCGCTGATGAAGATGTACACCCTGGGCCACGACTTCGTGCCCTCGCCCATCCACGCCGGCGGACTGCGCTACCACGGCATGGCGCCGCTGGTGTCGCACGTGGTCCACGAGGGCCTGGTGGAGGCGGTCGCGCTCGACCAGGACGAGTGCTTCGCCGCCGCGGTGGAGTTCGCCCGGACCCAGGGCATCGTCGCCGCGCCGGAGTCGTCGCACGCCCTGGCCCAGGCCCGGCGCGAGGCGCTGAAGGCGACGGAGGAAGGCACCGAGCCGGTCATCGTGATCGGCCTGTCGGGCTACGGCCTGCTTGAGCTCGGCGCCTTCGACGCCTACCTCAAGGGCAACTTGACCGGTGACTCGCTGCTCTCCGACGAGGAGCTCCAGCGCTCGCTGGCGACCGTCCCGGACGTCCGGGCCTGACCTCGGCGAGGTCCTGACCTGGTTCCACCGCGCCTCCTCGCAGCACTGACGAGGGCCCGTACCCGCGCTCGGCGGGTGCGGGCCCTCGTGCGTTCGGCGACCCCGCAGCGGCCTGCAGCGGCCAGCAGCGACCGACCGGCCCGCTGGGTTACGGTGAAATGGTCCGGGCAGCAACCGGTGACGCCCCGGGGGAGAGGTGGGGACCGTGCAACTCATGGTCGGGACCGCGTTCAGCGTCTTCGTGCTGGTGGTGTTCCTGTTGGTGGGCGTCGTGCTCGCCGTCGCCCTGGGCTGGGGTCGGCGCAGCGACACCCTGCGGGAGATCCGCGAGGAGGAGGAACGCGAGGAGGGCCCTGACGGGTCCCCCTGACGGGTCCCCCTGGCGGCTCTCGACGGCGGCCCGCTCGCGCCCCGTCAGGCCCGGGTGGACTCAGGCCCGGGTGGACTCAGGCCTGGGAGCGCGGACGCAGCTCGGTCACCGAACCGCCGGAGCGCGGAGCCTGGTCCGGGTCGGACGCGTCGTGGCGCGAGCCGAGGAAGGCGAGCGCCGCCTCGTGCAGGTGGCCGTTGGACGCCACCGCGTTGCCGCCCCAGGGGCCGTTCTCGCCGGCCAGCGAGGTGAACGTGCCACCGGCCTCGCGGACGATGATGTCGAGGGCAGCCATGTCGTAGAGCTCCAGCTCGGGTTCGGCCGCGATGTCGACCGCACCCTCGGCGAGCAGCATGTACGACCAGAAGTCGCCGTAGGCGCGGGTGCGCCACACCCGACGCGACAGCTGGATGAAGTCGTCGAGCTGGCCGCGCTCCTCCCAGCCGCTGAGCGAGGAGTAGGAGAACGAGGCGTCCTCGAGGCGACGCACGTCGGAGACCTCGCAGCGGGTGGCCTTGAGCAGGTTCTTGCCGGTCCAGGCGCCGCCGCCCTTCGAGGCCCACCAGCGGCGGTTGAGCTGCGGGGCGGAGACGACGCCCACCACCACCTCGCCGTCCACGGCGAGTGCGATCAGCGTGGCCCAGACCGGGACGCCCCGGACGAAGTTCTTGGTGCCGTCGATCGGGTCGACGATCCACTGCCGCGACGAGGTGCCGGTGACGCCCTGCTCCTCGCCGAGCACGGAGTCGCGGGAGCGGACCCGTGACAGGGTGCGACGGATGCCTTCCTCGACGTCCTTGTCGGCGTCCGTGACCGGGGTCAGGTCGGGCTTGCTCATCACGTGCAGGTCGAGCGCCTTGAAGCGGGCCATGGTCAACGAGTCGGCGTCGTCGGCCAGCAGGTGGGCCAGTCGCAGGTCGTCGGTGTGGTCCACTTCTGCGTCACTCATGGGTACAGGCTATGCCTTGGGTGCTCGGCTCCGCGGCAGGCCCGCCCACGCTGCGCGGTGCGTTGTTGTGCAACGCCCGCGGGCCGTGGCGCTCAGTCGACCGGCTTGGCCTCGCGTGCGGCGAGCAGACGACGGAACGACTCCACCCGGGCGGCGTCGGTGCGCCCGTTCGCCAGGGCCTCGTCCAGGCCGCACTCCGGCTCGTTGAAACCGTGGGTGCACCCACGCGGGCATTCCTCGGTCATCTCCTCGAGGTCCGGGAAGGCCTCGATCAGGAGCTCGGGCTCCACGTGCGCCAGGCCGAAGGAGCGGATGCCGGGGGTGTCGATGATCCACCCCGGTTCCAGGTCGTCCACCTCCGGAAGTTCCAGCAGGTACGCCGAGGTGGAGGTGTGCCGACCGCGTCCGGTGACCGCGTTGACGTGGCCCACCGAGCGGTCCGCGTCCGGGACGAGTGCGTTGACCAGCGTGGACTTCCCAACGCCGGAGTGGCCCACGAGCACGGAGGTGTGGCCGGCGAGCTTCTCTCGGACGACGGAGAGGTCGTCGCCCCGCTTGGTGACGATCCACGGGACGCCGAGCGCCCGGTAGGTGGACAGCAGTGTCTCGGGGTCGGCGAGGTCGGCCTTGGTGAGGCACAGCAACGGCGTCATGCCCGAGGCGTAGGCGGCGACCAGGGCCCGGTCGATCATCCGGGGACGCGGCTCGGGGTCGGCCAACGCCGTGACGATGACCAGCTGGTCGGCGTTGGACACGATGATGCGCTCCACCGGGTCGTCGTCGTCCGCGGTGCGGCGCAGGGTGGTGGTGCGGGGGACGACCTCGACGATCCGGGCCAGCGCGCCGTCGTTCCCGGAGACGTCGCCGACCACGCGCACGCGGTCACCCACCACCACGCCCTTGCGGCCCAGCGGGCGCGACTTCATCGCCATCACCGTGCGGCCCTCGACCAGCAGCGTGAACCGGCCACGGTCGACGGTGACCACCAGGCCGTCGGTGGCGTCGTCGTAGGTGGGGCGGTCCTTGGTGCGCGGACGGGTGCGTCGGCGCGGACGCTCGTAGCTCTCGTGGTCGGTCTCGTCGTAGCGGCGGTGCATGCTCATCGGCTTCCCCCTGAGGTCATCGATCTGAGGTCATCGCGATCCGTGGTCATCGATCGCGGCCTCAGAAGAGTCCGGCCCAGAACGGGGCGAAGTCGGTGAAGGTCTTGGAGGTGGTGC
>JAZQNT010000596.1:0-8854 GCA_045627505.1 Nocardioides sp. | reverse complement strand
CCGGCGCTCCTGACCACTCGAACCGGGGCACGCCGCGGAAGCCCCCCCACGACGAAGAAGCCCCCGACCACGTGGTCGGGGGCTTCTTCGTCGTGGGGGGGCTTCCGCGGCGTGCCCCGGTTCGAGTGGTCAGGAGCGCCGGTGGGTCGCCAGGGCCACCGCTGACTCGACGAGGTGTTCGCGCGCCTGTTCGTCGGTGATCGCCCGAACGCTGGGATTACCCGGGGAGTGCTCGTGCAGGAGGCCCACCCGCACCAGTTGCAGCGCACCCAGGGCGGTGGCATAAAGGAGGTTCGCCTGGGCGTCGGGATCCTGGACGTGGAACTCGCCGCAGTCGGTGCCCGCGCGCAGCACCCGGGTCAGGTGTGCCAGCGGCGTCGCCATCGCGCGGCCCAGTTGGAGCGCGGCCTCCTCACTCATCTCGGCGAGCAGTTCGGCGGTGCTCCGTCGCATCAAGGACTGGGCGCAGTCGATGAAGGCGGGGTGAGACAGACCGTAGTCCGCGAACGCCGCGACGATTGCGCGCAGGCGCTGGGTGGGCGCCGTCATGGGGTCATCGGCTGCTCGCAGGACCTCGTCGACCTCCTCCAGGTACGTGACCAGGGTGAGGGCGAAGAGTTCTTCCTTGCCGGTGAAGTGCCGGTAGACGATGGCGCGGTTGATCCCCACAGCTCGTGCCACGTCCTCGATCTGGGCGTCGCGCATGCCGCGCTCGTCGAGCAGGGCGCGGGTGGCGGTGATGATCTCCCGGGTCCGCTCACGTCGCCGCTCCGAGGCGGTCGACCGGCCGGTGGGGGTGGCGACCTGAGGGCTGGTGGACATGCACGCGAGTCTAGTCAGCGTCGCCCGGCGGAGCGCCGAAGCAGCGGGCAGCGTCACCGCGGGTCGGTGCCCGCCCGCCACCTCGCGTGTGCGACCTCGAGGACGTGCCGGTCCCAGGTCCGCCGTAGGTCGCGTCCGGTGAGGGCGGCGATGCGTGCGATCCGGTGGCGCAGGGTCTGGGGGTGGCAGCCGAGCCGGCGCGCGGCCTGCTCGGCTGACCCTGTGGCGAGGAAGGCGTCCAGGGTCGCCCGGAGGGCTGGGTGTTCTTCGAGCGGGGCCAGGAGCCGGTGCAGGATGCCGGTGGTGAGCGCGGAGAGTGGTGGGGGCGTGTGCTCTCCACTTGTCAGGAGGAGGCAGGAGGCGTCTTCGGGGCCGAGGTACGGACGCTGCTCCCACAGGTGCTCGGGCGCCAGCGGTGCGGCCCGGGCAAGCAGGTGGAAGGTGTTCGCCACCTCGTCCGTCACAGCCGGCGCCCAGCATGCGCGGGTAGCGCGGGCGCCCAGGCACGAGCGCAGCACCTGTCGGGTGACGTCGGGGTCGGCGAGCCTCCGGTCGAGGACCACCCACCAGCCTTCGTGGAGGGTGGTGGCGGTGAGGTCGGAGCGTGGGGGCGAGGACGAGCGGGCCGAGGACGAGCGGGCCGAGGATGGGCGGGCCGGTGCTCCGTGTTCCCTCGCGGTCGCGGCGCGCTCCAGCGTGTCCACCAGCAGCGAGGGGTCGACGAGGCCGGACGGAACGAGCAGCAGCCCGGCTGCGGACGGAAGCCGTACGCCCAGGTGTGCAGCTCGGGCCTGCACCGCGGAGGCGGTGGAGTGGCGTCCGGCGAGCAGGTCGTCGAGCAGGAGGGTCAGGCCCCGGCCGGGGTCAGTCTCGACGTGCTCTCTGGCCTGGGCGTGACCGTTCACCACCGCGGAGGTCAACTGGTCGATGGTGGCCATCCACAGCCGCGCCAGGGAGACCGCGTCGGTCGCGGTCAGGGAGGGGCCAGAAGCCTCCACGACGAGGTCCGTGATCACCCGGGCAGCCACGTGGTACGCCCGGAGGAGGGCCGTCAGCGGCCGGCCGTCCAAGGCCCGGGCGGCTCCGATCCCCTCGAAGCGGCGCAGGTCCGAGGTGGTCAGTCCCTCTCCTGCAGTCCAGGCCTCGAGCACCCGCACCAGTCCCCAGGCAGCGATCTGCTGCACCTCGTGGAGCTGACCGGGGGCGAGGTTCCGGTAGGCGGGCACCTCGCTCGTCACCGCGGTGACGACGCGGTCGGTCAGCGTGGGCAGGTTCGAGGTGAGCGCGGAGACCAGCTGGGCGCGTCGGGCGAGGTCCTCGGGGGTGCTCATACCGTGACAACCTAGGCGATCACCTTGCGTGAATGTGCTTGTTCGTCCGGCGACTTGGCAGGAACCTCGTCGCATGGACGCAGATGTCATCGTGGTGGGACACGGTCTGGCCGGTCTGGTGGCGGCCTCCGAGGTGGCGGACGCCGGACGATCCGTGTTGCTCGTCGACCAGGAGCCGGAGCAGGCACTGGGCGGTCAGGCGCACTGGAGCCTCGGGGGCCTCTTCATGGTCAACACTCCCGAGCAGCGGCGGATGGGGATCAAGGACTCCCGTGACCTGGCGCTCCAGGACTGGTTCGGATCCGCGCAGTTCGATCGGGTGGAGGACCGTTGGCCCCAGGCCTGGGCGGAGGCCTACGTCGACTTCGCGGCGGGGGAGAAGCGTGCCTGGCTGCACGCCATGGGACACCGCGTCTTCCCCGTGGTCGGGTGGGCCGAGCGCGGGGACGGACGGGCGGAGGGGCACGGCAACTCGGTGCCTCGGTTCCACATCACCTGGGGGACCGGACCGGGTGTGGTGGCACCGTTCGAGCGGCGGGTGCGGGAGCACGCGGCCGCGGGCAGGGTGAAGTTAGCCTTCCGGCACCGGGTGGACGAGCTGGTGCTCGACGGCGGTGTCGTGACCGGGGTGCGCGGGGCGGTGCTCGCCCCCTCAGGCGTCGAGCGTGGCCGGGCGAGCAGCCGAGAGCAGGTCGGATCCTTCGAGCTGCGAGGGCAGGCCGTGATCGTTGCCTCCGGCGGCATCGGCGGTGACCACGACCTGGTGCGGAACGCGTGGCCGGCCCGGCTCGGTACACCGCCCCGGACGATGGTGGCGGGTGTCCCCGCGCACGTCGACGGCCGGATGATGGGAATCGCCACCGACGCCGGTGCCAGCCTGATCAACCCCGATCGCATGTGGCACTACGTCGAGGGCATCCGGAACTGGAACCCGATCTGGGACAACCACGGGATCCGGATCCTGCCCGGACCCTCGAGCCTGTGGCTGGACGCCACGGGCAAGCGCCTCCCGTTCCCGTTCCTGCCGGGGTTCGACACCCTGGGCACGCTCACGCACCTGCGTTCCACGGGCTACGACTACTCGTGGTTCGTGCTGACCCAGAAGGTGATCGAGAAGGAGTTCGCCCTGTCGGGCTCGGAGCAGAATCCCGACCTGACGGGCAAGGACGTTCAGCTCCTCCTCTCCCGGGTGGCGGGCAAGGGTGCACCCGGCCCGGTGCAGGACTTCGTTGACCATGGCGAGGACTTCGTGGTGGCGCACACCGTCGAGGAGCTGGTGACGGGGATGAACCGGGTGGGCACGGACGCGACCCTGGATGCGACCGAGCTCCGACGCCTGCTGGAGGCGCGGGACCGCCAGATCGACAACCCGTTCGGCAAGGACGCCCAGGTCACCTTCATCCGGAGCCACCGTCAGCACCGGGGCGACAAGATCGTCCGCACCGCGGCCCCGCACAAGTTCTTGGACCCCGCCAACGGTCCCCTGATCGCCGTGCGGCTGAACGTGCTCACCCGCAAGACCCTGGGCGGGCTGGAGACCGACCTGCAGGGGCGCTGCCTGACGAGTGCGGGCGAGCCGTTGCCGGGCCTGTACGCCGCCGGAGAGGTCAACGGGTTCGGCGGTGGCGGGATGATGGGCTACAACGCCCTGGAGGGGACCTTCCTGGGTGGGTGCCTCTTCTCAGGGCGGGCCGCCGGGCGCGCAGCAGCGGCTGCTGTGCTCTGAACCCTTCGCGTGGTGCTGGCGCTGGCAGTCGTCGCCGGGTTGGCTGCCGGCGGGCCCGGGGCGGTCGGGGTGTGACTCACCGTGTGACTCACCGTGTGACTCGCCGTGTCACTCGCCGTGTGACCGGCTGTGTGACTGGGGGTGCTGAACTGGAAGCGTGACGTCCTTGCCCGCCACCCGTGAGTGGCGTCCTGCCTGGCCCTGCCCGGTGCCGCACCTGATGCTGCAGCACCGCAGGGGACCTGGCGACCCGGCCTGGCAGCGGACCACCACTGGTTGGTTCCGCGGCGCGGCCACCCCGGTGGGGAACGCGACGCTGTTCGTCCGCCCGGAGCCATCTCGGGGGGTGGTCGTCGGGCAGGCCTGGGGCCCGGGCGGCGCGTGGGTGCTCGACCAGATGCCTGACCTGCTGGGGGCGGCCGATGAGCCGCCAGCGGAGTGGGCGAGTCACCCGGTTGTCGATGCGGCACTGCGCGCCGGCGCGACGTGGCGGTTCGGACGCACCGACCTCGTGCTCCAGGACCTGGTCGGCGTGGTGATCGAGCAGAAGGTCACCGCCCAGGAGGCGTTCGGCTCCTTCCGTGCCCTGGTCCGTCGCTACGGCTGTCCTGCACCCGGGCCGGGGGCAGAGCGGGGCCTGATGGTGCCTCCCGACCTCGAGGGATGGCGTGCGGTCCCGTCCTGGGGGTGGATCCGCGCCTCGGTCGACCACGCCCGCGCGGCGGCGATCACCCACGCCCTCGCGCTGGGTTCCAGCTTCGAGGAGGCGGTGCGGGGCGCGTGGCACGGTGGGGGAGACGTGGACCGCGTGATCACGTCCGTACCCGGGATCGGCCGCTGGAGCGCCGCGGAGCTGCGCCAGCGTGCCCTGGGAGACCAGGACGCCGTGTCCTTCGGTGACTACCACGTCGCCAAGGACTTCGGCTGGGCCGTGGCGGGGCGCGAGTTCTCCGACGAGGAGATGGCGGACTTCCTCGTGCCCTGGCAGGGGCATCGGGGCCGGGTGGTGCGTCTGGTGCGCCTGTACGCGGGGATGCGTCTCCGGCGTGGGGCACGAATGGCTCCGCGGACGCACCTCCCCGGGGCGCGGAGGTCGCAGTGCTGAACCGGGGGACGAACCGGGGGATGAGCCAGGGTTGACCCAGGTTGAGCAAGGCTGCCCACGCCTCACCATCACCTCCCGGGGGACGGGGAAGCGCAGCCAGGGGTGTCAGCCCAGGGGTGGTGGGGATCAGAGCAGCGGGCGCAGCGGGGCCAGCACGAACTCGGTGAACTTCCGGTGGAGATCGCGCGCCTCCCACTCCTCCCGGGAGAGCTCGAGGGAGTTGCCCTGGTCCAGCAGGAACACCTGCTCCATCCGGGCGGCCAGGCCCGCGTCGACGATCTCCAGGTTGAGCTCGTAGTTGCCGGTCAGGCTCAGCCGGTCGATGTTGGCGGTGCCCACGGTCGTCCAGGAGCCGTCGACCGTCGCGGTCTTGGCGTGCACCATGGCGCCCTGGAACCGGAAGATGCGGACGCCCGCAGCCAGAAGCTGCGAGTAGTAGCCCCGGGAGATCCAGTCCGTGACGATGTGGTTCGACTTCAGCGGCACCAGCAGTCGCACGTCCACGCCCCGGCGAGCTGCGTCCACGAGGGCATCGACGAAGTCCTGGTCGGGCAGGAAGTAGGCCTGGGTCATCCAGATCCGCTCACCGGCCCGGTCGATCACGTCGAGGTACATGGAGCGGATCGGGAACATCATCAGTCGGGGGACGTTGCGCACCACCCGCACCCGGTTGTCCCAGTCGGCGGGCGGGCCTACGTGGAGCGCCTTCTCCGAGGGCCGCAGCCGGTGGCGCCGGTTGAGGTTCCAGAAGTCGGCGAAGGCCCGGCGCAGCTCCCGGACCGGGGGACCGGTGAGCGCAACGTGGGTGTCGCGCCACTGGGTCGCGTACTCAGAGCCGATGTTGTACCCACCGACGAAGGCCACGGTCTCGTCCACCGTCAGGATCTTGCGGTGGTCCCTCCCGTAGTGGCGGAAGTCCAGGAACCGCCACCCGGCGTGATACACGGGGAACCGGAGGACGGTGATCTCCGGGGGGAACTTCTTGAAGCGTGGCGAGACGACGAGGTTGGCGAAGGCGTCGTAGACCACGTGGACCCTCACCCCGCGTTCGGCGGCGTGGACCAGGGCCCGCTTGAAGGCGTCCCCGATCTCGTCGCCCTTCCAGATGTAGGTCTCGAAGAAGATCTCTTCCTGGGCGCTGTCGATTGCCGCCAGCATGGCGTCGTAGAGGTCCTGGCCGTAGGTGTAGACGGTGACCTCGCCGTCGTTGCCTCCGAGGGTGATCGGCTCCGGTGGTGCGTGGGGAAAGGGCGTGGCCTTCTTTCCGCGACGACGGTAGGCGTCCACCACTGTCAGCCAGAAGGCCACCACGAAGGGCGAGAGGGCGGTGATGTACGCCGCCCGTCGAAGGGCCCTGAACCTGCGTTCGACTCTTCGGCTCACGGGCTCAGCCTAGACGGCGAACCGGTCCCGAGCGGTAGGTCGCCCCGCCTGACCCGGGTGGAACCCGGTGGTTGGGCGCTCAGCCCGTGGCGCACAGCCCGCGCAGGGTGCGCTCGAGCAGGTCTCGTCGCTCCTCGACGGTGGAGTCACGCGTGAGCGTGCGCTCGACCTCGAGGTGCCCGTCGGAGACGAGGTCGGCCAGGAGCACCCGGACGACGCCGATGGGCAGCGAGAGCCGTGCGGAGATCTCTGCCACGGAGAGCCCGTCGCAAATTGCCATGATGTCGGCCTTGGCGCCGACCGGCCACATACGGTGCCGAGCCGTGGTGCGAACCCGCACGACTGCCTCGAAGCCGAGGTCGATGGTGGGTACCGCTCGTCCTCCGGTCAGCGTGAAAGAGCGCACGACGGAGGGCGCGGGTACGTCGGTCCCCTGACCGAACCCGGGATCGTTGTGCTGCATGTCCACATCCTCATCGAAATTGTGGTGCTACATCAGGGAACTTAGGAAAACGTGAAGCGACACGCATCACATTTCTTTCGACATCCCCGATATTGGGTATGCGCTGGACGCAGTTCGCCGTGGCCCCCGACGGGGACCACGGCGAACTCCGTCCAGCGGAGACGTCAGCCGACGGGAACCTGTGCAGCCAGGCGCTCGAGGGCGTACTCGGTGACCCGGATCAGGGCGCTCTTGGCGGAGTCCCGGTCGCGGGCGTCGATGCGCATCATCGGGACATGAGGTGCGATGGCAAGCGCCTCGCGGATCTGCTCGAGCTCGTACTGCGGCCCGTTGTCGAACTGGTTCACCGCGACGATGAAGGGCAGGCCCTTCTCCTCGAAGTAGTCCAGCGGCGAGAACGCCTCGTCGAGCCGGTTGGTGTCGACCAGGACGATCGCCCCGATCGCGCCCAGGCAGAGGTCGTCCCACATGAACCAGAAGCGCTTCTGGCCGGGGGTGCCGAACAGGTAGAGGATGAGGTCCTCGCCGAGCGTGATGCGGCCGAAGTCCATGGCGACCGTCGTGGTGGTCTTGGTGGGGACCTGCGAGAGGTCGTCGATCCCCTCGGACTCGCCGGTGACGAGTGCCTCCGTGCGGAGGGGGTCGATCTCTGAGACGGACCCCACGAGGGTCGTCTTGCCGACGCCGAAGCCTCCGGCGACCACGATCTTGGTCGAGGCGGCGCCGCGTGAGTTAGAAGGCGCGAAGTCCACGGAGGGTCCTTTCGATCAGCTCCCGACGCTCGTCCCTGGAGGACTTGTCGGTGAGGGTGTTCTGCACGGCCACGTGGCCGGCGTCGACGAGGTCGGCGAGCAGTACTCGGACGACCCCGATGGGCATGGAGACGAGGGCCGAGACCTCAGCCACCGAGCGCAGGTGGCACACGTCCACGACGTGGGCCAGCGCGGCGCTGGGCCAGCTGCGGTCCTTGGCGTTCTCCTCGAGTCGGAGGGTTGCCTCGACCGGTAGCTCCACCTTGGGGCGCGTGCGCCCCGCAGTGATCGTGAAGGGACGCACGATCCGGGGTACCGGAACGTCCTCCCAGTCTGGCTCGGTTGGCGACATGGTGACCTCAGGCTGTGGTCTGGGGGACGCGGGCCTGGGCCTGGACCATCCGGCCGACGCGGTCGACCAGGAGTGCCATCTCGTAGCCCACCTGACCGATGTCGGCCGAGTCCTGCGTGAGCACGGCGAGGTTGGAGCCGTCGCCCACGCTCATCAGCAGCAGGTAGCCCAGCTCCATCTCGATCACGGTCTGGAGCACCGGACCCCCCTCGAAGAGTCGAGAGGCGCCGACGGCCAAGGAGGCCAGTCCGGAGGACACCGCAGCGACCTGCTCGGCGCGGTCGGCGGGGAGGCGGTCACTGGCTGCCATCAGCAGTCCGTCGGCGGAGACGAGGACCGCGTGAGCGGTGCCCGGAACCTCGGCGATGAACTTGCTGACGACCCAGTTGAGGCCCGCGTCTGCGTTGGTGGTGTCAGTGGTCATGCCTGGCCTTCTTCCTGTGCACGATTGGTGGGGTTGACGGTCGCGGTCCGTCCGCGGGAGACGCCGGCTGCGTGGGAGGCGAGCCGACGACGGATGGCTTCGGGGTCTCTGGGTGGGAGGGAGCGCGTCTGGGCGACGGCTCCCGGGACGAGTCGCTGACCCGGGCGGCGTTGCGGGAGTCCGGCGCGGGTCCTCTCGGTCTCGACGTGCTTCGCCACCTTCTCGGCCGCGGCCCAGCCGGCGTCCGCCGCACTGTTGGAGAAGGTGCCTTCCCCCGGCCCGAGCCACCCGGAAGCGGGGACCTCCGGGTCGGCGGGGGTCTGGATCGGGGTTTGACGCAGGGTGGGGACGGGGGCCTTGGCCTCAGCATCAACAACTCCCTTTTGCTGAAGAAATTCCGTCAATTCGCTGATTTCTTCTATGGGCGCGAGTATCTCAATCTTTTTGATTTTGATCTTTGCCAAACGAACACCTCCTTTTGCTGAATTTTTAAGGT
>JAZQNT010000595.1:0-2656 GCA_045627505.1 Nocardioides sp. | reverse complement strand
TGCGGCTGATGTCGGTCACCGCCGACGCCCCCACCATCGGGGCCGCCATGAACCACGCCGCGCTCAACGTCGCCAACGCGCTCGGTGCCTGGCTCGGCGGTCTGGTGATTGCTGCCGGTGGGGGCTTCCGTGCGCCCCGGGTGGTGGGCTTCGGCCTGGCCACCGTCGGTGCGGCGATCCTGTTCGGTTCCTGGACGTTGGAGCGCCGTTCTGGTGCGGTGTCCCGCACCGGCTGAGCACCTTGCTGTGGTGGCGGCCCCGGGGGTGGCAGGGTTGCCCGGGCGGCGTCAGCGTGCTGGTGACGCGGCGCTCATGCGCCCCACAGTGGCGCGGCGCTCATGCGCCCCGCGGTCGGCCGCCCTCGGTTGGTGGGCACCGGAGGGCGCCTGAGAGGATGGGTGCATGTCCTCTGTTCCCACTCCTGCAGCAGCAGCCGGCAAGCCCACCGCGCGCCCGCGGATCCTGTCCGGCATCCAGCCCACCGCCGACTCGTTCCACTTCGGCAACTACCTGGGTGCACTGCGTCAGTGGGTCAGCCTGCAGGACGAGTACGAGAACTTCTTCTTCATCGCCGACCTGCACGCCATCACCGTCGAGCAGGACCCGAAGGTGCTGCGTCAGCGCACCCTGCGGTCCGCCGCCCAGCTGGTGGCCATGGGCATCGACCCCGAGAAGTCCGCGATCTTCGTCCAGAGCCAGGTGCCGGCGCACGCCCAGCTCGGCTGGGTGCTGCAGTGCCTGACCGGGTTCGGCGAGGCCCGCCGGATGACCCAGTTCAAGGACAAGTCGGCCAAGCAGGGCGAGGGCGCTGCTTCGGTGGGCCTGTTCACCTACCCGGTGCTGATGGCCGCCGACATCCTGCTCTACCGCCCGCAGTACGTGCCGGTCGGTGAGGACCAGCGCCAGCACCTGGAGCTGACGCGTGACCTCGCCCAGCGGTTCAACTCCCGGTACAAGAAGACCTTCCGCCTGCCCGAGCCGTACATCCTGAAGGAGACGGCGAAGATCGTCGACCTGCAGGACCCGACCCGCAAGATGTCGAAGTCGGCCTCGTCGCCGGCCGGCATCATCGAGATGCTGGACGAGCCGAAGGCGAGCGCGAAGAAGATCCGCTCGGCCGTCACCGATTCCGGCTCCGATGTCCGGTTCGACCTCGCCGAGAAGCCGGGCGTGAGCAACCTGCTGACCATCCACTCCGCGATCTCCGGCACCCCGGTGGAGGAGTTGGTGGAGAGCTTCGCCGGACGGGGATACGGTGATCTGAAGAAGGAGGTGGCCGAGGTGGTGGTTGACTTCGTCACGCCGTTCCGCAACCGCACGCTCGAGTTGCTCGAGGAGCGCGACCACCTCGACCAGATCCTCGCCGCTGGCGCCGAGCGTGCCAACGAGGTCGCCGAGAGGACCCTGCGCGACGTCTACGAGCGCGTGGGATTCGCGCTTCCCGGCGGCAGGTGATCCGTACGTGACGACGATCGGTGTCGCTCTCGCCATCCCGGAGCCGTGGGGTACCCGCCTGCAGGAGTACCGCACGTCGCTGGGGGACGCGACCGCGCACGCGATCCCCACGCACATCACGCTGATCCCGCCGACCGAGATTGATTCGGACGAGTTGGGCGCGGTGGAGGAGCACCTGGCTCGCGTGGCCCAGCGGCACCAGGCCTACCGTGTGCAGCTGCGGGGGACGGGGACGTTCCGCCCGGTCTCGCCCGTGGTCTTCGTGACCGTCGCCCAGGGCATCCCGGGGTGTGAGCAGCTGGCGGCCGGTCTGCGCCAGGGGCCGCTGGCCGTCGACCTGGACTTCCCGTACCACCCGCACGTGACGGTGGCGCACCACCTGGACGACGAGGCGCTGGACCGCGCCTTCTCCGAGCTGGCGAACTTCGACTGCGAGTTCGTGGCGGACGAGTTCCACCTCTACGTCCACGACTCGGTGCGCGGCTGGGTGCCGACCCGCGCCTTCGCCCTGGCCCCACGGCCCTGGGCCTGACTTGACTGGCTGACTCGCCTGGCCTGATTCGTCTGGCCTGATTCGTCTGGGGGACGGCTGGCGGGGGAGGGTCTCCCCGGCAAGCTCCGTGGTCGGACAACGGTTCCGCCAAGGACGGTACTTCGTACAGGATGTCCTTATAATGCGGGAAACCCTCGAACAGTCAGGACGGTCCGCATGGTCGCCGAGTCCACCCCTGCCCGCGCCCACGTGTCGGTGGGGCGCCTTGCCCGCGCCGCCGTGGTCGCCGCCCTGTGCGCGGGGACGTTGGGCGCCTGCTCCGACGCCGTGCTGAGCGTGGACGACACCAAGGTGGAGACCAGCCAGGGCGCCGCTGACGCAGCCGTGAGCGCCGCCGGAGCCGGCTCCACGTCCAGCCCTGGCTCCACTCCTGCCTCCGCGACGGGGTCCACCGATGCCGCACTGGAGGTGACCCCGGCCCCGGTCGGCGCCTTCTCGCTCCGTCTGCCGCTCGGGTGGACCGTCTGGAGTGACGCCGCGGCCGCCGGGGACGGGGCGACGGTGGGCGGAGCCGGGACGTACACGGTGGTCCCGGCCGAGGGCAAGGACCAGAGCGCCTGGATCACCGCGATTCGCTCCGGTGCCACCACGGTGGTGGAGGAGCGCGAGGGGTTGGTGGAGGAGCAGCCGGTGACCCTCGCAGACGGC
>JAZQNT010000594.1:0-2185 GCA_045627505.1 Nocardioides sp. | reverse complement strand
GGTGTGACTGAGACCACCGTTTCCCCCGTCCAGGCCGACACCGAGCGCGACACCGCCGACTTCTGGTTCGACCCGCTGTGCCCCTTCGCGTGGATCACCTCCCGGTGGATCCTCGAGGTGGAGAAGGTGCGCGCGGTCGACGTGAAGTGGCACGTCATGTCGCTGGCCTACCTCAACCAGGACAAGGACATCCCCGACACCTACCGCGAGATGCTCGGTCCGGCGTGGGGACCGGTGCGCGTGTGCATCGCCGCCGAGCAGCGGCACGGCAACGCCGTCCTGGCGCCGCTCTACACCGCGTTCGGCGAGCTCATCCACCACGAGAAGCAGCCGATCACCCGCGAGCTGGTCGCCGCCGCGGTCCAGCGCGCCGACCTGGAGCCCGACCTGGTGGACGCGATGGACGACGTCTCACTGGACGAGGCGGTCGCGCGGTCGCACCACGAGGGGATGGACCAGGTGGGCGACGAGGTCGGCACGCCGACGATCGCCGTCAACGGCGCGGCCTTCTTCGGGCCGGTGCTCAACAGCATCCCCAAGGGCGAGGACGCCGGTGAGCTGTGGGACGGCGTCGTGACCGTCGCGAAGTTCCCGAGCTTCTTCGAGCTCAAGCGCTCGCGCACCGGCGGGCTGGACTTCAGCTGACACCCCGCCGGCGTACGGCCGGGCGACGCTGAGTCCGCTTCGGAGCCCCGCGCGGACTCCATCTAGGATCGCTCCATGAGCAAGGTCCTCTCCGCAGTCGCCTGGCCGTACGCCAACGGCCCCCGCCACATCGGCCACGTCGCCGGTTTCGGCGTCCCTTCCGACGTCTTCAGCCGCTACATGCGCATGGCGGGGCACGACGTGCTCATGGTGTCGGGGTCCGACGAGCACGGCACCCCGATCCTGATCGCCGCGGACGAGGCGGGGAAGACCCCGCAGGAGCTCGTGGACGTCAACCACCGCCTGATCGTCGAGGACCTCGTGGGGCTCGGGGTCTCCTACGACCTCTACACCCGCACCACCACGGGCAACCACCACCTGGTGGCCCAGGAGCTGTTCAAGGGGGTGTACGAGAACGGTTACTTCATCGAGCAGACCACCTACGGGGCGATCTCCCCGTCCACCGGTCGCACGCTTCCCGACCGCTACATCGAGGGCACCTGCCCGATCTGCAAGGAGCCCGGCGCCCGCGGCGACCAGTGCGACTCCTGCGGCAACCAGCTCGACCCGCACGACCTGATCAACCCGGTCTCCCGGATCAACGGCGAGAAGCCGGAGTTCATCGAGACCCAGCACCTGTTCCTCGACCTGCCCGCGCTGGCCGACGCGCTGGGGGAGTGGCTCGACGAGCGCGAGGCGTCGGGAACCTGGCGCCCCAACGTCATCAAGTTCTCCAAGAACATCCTCAAGGAGATCCGTCCGCGCGCCATGACGCGCGACATCGACTGGGGCATCTCGGTCCCGCTCGAGGGCTGGGCGGACAACCCGACCAAGAAGCTCTACGTCTGGTTCG
The DNA here is from genome assembly GCA_045627505.1 of Nocardioides sp. Lineage (GTDB taxonomy): Bacteria > Actinomycetota > Actinomycetes > Propionibacteriales > Nocardioidaceae > Nocardioides. The sequence goes on along the minus strand of JAZQNT010000594.1, from coordinate 687 downwards.
ACGCCGTGATCGGCTACCTCTCGGCGTCGGTGGAGTGGGCCCGTCGCTCGGGCAACCCGGAGGCGTGGCGCGAGTGGTGGAACGACCCGCAGGCCCTGTCGTACTACTTCATGGGCAAGGACAACATCACCTTCCACTCCCAGATCTGGCCGGGCGAGCTGCTGGCGTACAACGGCAAGGGCGCCAAGGGCGGCACCCCGCACGAGCTGGGCGAGCTCAACCTGCCCACCGAGGTGGTCTCCAGCGAGTACCTGACGATGGAGGGCAAGAAGTTCTCCTCGTCGAAGAAGATCGTCATCTACGTGGCCGACCTGCTCAGCCGCTACCAGCCCGACGCCTTCCGCTACTTCGTGGCCGCGGCCGGTCCGGAGAACCAGGACTCCGACTTCTCCTGGACCGAGTTCGTCACCCGCACCAACTCCGAGCTGGTCGCCGGCTGGGGCAACCTGGTCAGCCGCACCGCCACGCTGATCGCGAAGAACTTCGGCGAGATCCCGGCCGCCAGCACGCTGACCGAGGCTGACCAGGCCGTGCTCGACGCCACCTTGAAGGCATTCGACACGGTGGGTGACCTGATCGGGCGCAACCGGATGCGCAACGCGATCAACGAGGCGATGCGCGCGGTGGCCGACGTCAACAAGTACGTCACCGACTCCGAGCCGTGGAAGATCAAGGAGGACCCGGAAC
>JAZQNT010000593.1:0-3776 GCA_045627505.1 Nocardioides sp. | reverse complement strand
TTTGAAAAATTTGCAAATGTTTTAACTAATATTGCATTGGAGCAAAAAAAATCTGTGGCTATGATATCTTTGGAAATGAGTGTTGAATCGATTGTTGATAGAATTATGTCTGAGGTTTCAAGAGTACCAATGTATAAAATTTCTAAATGAAATTTGGATAATGAAGATTTTGCTCAAATGTGAGAAGCTATGGAGCAATTATCATCTGCTCATATATTTTTCTTTCTTCCATCCATCGCATCGTATCAACACGCTTTTGCCCTTTACTTTCTGTATTACCTGATATGATAGGATAGGATTGAGTATCACTACAATCAGTATTATTAAAATCAGTATTATTTATATCATTATTATTAGGGTATGATTTTCGTACTTCTTGAATTTCGTTATTCATACTTCTTGAAGTTTGATTTTCATACTTCTGCAAGTTTGATTTTCGTACTTCTTGATTTATGATATTCATACTTTCTGAATCCTGATTATCACTTTCAGTTTTTTCGCTATAAGTAAAATCGCACGCCGGCCGGGGTGCCGGGGTCGTGGTGGAGGCCTTTCCGGGGGCCGGAGAGCTGGTCGACGTCGGGGGCAGGGTCGACGTGGTCATCTCGTCCGGAAAGAGGTGACCCCTGCGGCTGGTGGTCCCCAGCAGTCGCGTCAGAGGTCGCCGGTCAGTCGTCCAGCGCGTCCAGCCGGGCGTCGGCGAAGGGCGCCCTCGCGGGACGCACGTCGTGCTCATCATCCGTACGCAGCGTCGCTCGATCTCGGCCGAGGTCGGGTACTCGGCGTGGTCGATGAGGTTGCGGTGCAGGTTCTCCGCGATGATCCGCTGCGCCTCCGGTTCCATCCAGGTGGTCACGAAGGTGGCCAGGTTGCGTGCCGGATCGCTTTCCATGGCGAGGTCCTCGCCGAGCAGGCGCATGGCGTTGGCCGGGGTCGTCCCGTGCACGGGAACGTGGTCGAGGGGCCGCTTCGGTGAGGAACCATTGCCGAAGAGCGCTTGGGCTTCTGCTCCGGAGAGTGGGCTCATGACGGGTGTTGCGCCGCCGTCCGTGTCGGGGCTGGTGTCTCGAATGTCTGGATCACCCCGCAGACCGTGAAGAAGAGCGCTCCCACGAACGTTCCCCAGTTGACGAGGCCGGTGTTGACCTCGGTCGAGGTTGACGGGCGGGTGAAGGCCGCGAGTCCTGCCAGGAAGAAGAGGTAGGAACCCACCAAATTGCCCACCACCACCCACCAGTTGAGCTGGTGGGCGTGGGTCGAGATCGAGCCACTGCCGAGGTTGCGGTGCGCCATGTGGCCGGCGGCGACGAAGCAGTTGCAGCCGAGGATGTCGGGCAGCCAGACCCAGTCGTTGGACTGGCGGGGGGTGAGTCCCCGGGCGAAGGCGGCCACCAGGCTCACCGTGAAGAGACACGTGCCGACGAACATCACGACCGCGCTCCGCACCCCGAGCGGAGGGTGGCTGATGCGGATCCGTCCCAGCCCACCCTGCCCCGGCCGCGCCGGTCCGTGCCCGCCGTCGATGGCGACCGCCATCGGGATCGACACGAAGCTGCCGATGCTGAAGAGGCTGCCCCCGACCAGGTAGGCGACGTTGACGGTCGTCCGGCCGCCGAGCTGGAACTGGGCGAGGGCGGCCCCGAGCGCGAACAGCGCCCCGCCCAGGAAGAGGCAGACCGCGGAGACTCGATTGAGGCGGCTCAGGCGGGCGACCTCGGCCCGCTCGCCCGGAGCCCTGCGAGGACGCATCGACGTCACCGCCGGTGCCGGCCCGCGACCGCGCTCGGGCGGGGGGCGCCGGACTCGAACGGAGCCTCGGCCCGTTCCACCACGATCCGGCGCACGGTGGCCGAGATCGCGGCACGGACCGCCTCGGGCGACTCGGTACCCAGGTCCTCCAGGTGGGTGAGCACCCAGGCGGTGAGACGGTCCCGGAGCCGCCCGACGGTCGCCTCGCCGTCATCGGTGAGGGTGAGGTCGTCGAGGCGGCCGGTGAGGTACCCACCGCGGATCACCTGACGGAAGAGCGGCTCGAGGACCACTGACGGTAGGTGGTGCGACCGGGCGACCCGGGCCACGTCCACCCGGTGACCGGCGCTCCCCAGCCCGTTGACCTGGATCAGGGCCCAGACCCCGGCCGCGTCCAGTTCCGGTTCGTCGAACTGGAGCAGGTCGAGCACCTCGTCGCGCTCGCCGTGGATCAGGTGGGCGATCCGGCTGGAGAGCAGCTCGGAGTTGCGCAGCGCCTCGGGGGCGGCGAACCCGGCGCCGAGGTCGTTCGCCTGCGGGGCGAGGCTGTCGACCAGCTTCACCTGCGGCAGCAGCAGCGCCAGGACGAAGGCCAGCAGCGCCACCGGGACGGCCCACAGGAACACCTCGCTGAGCGCGTCCGCGTACGCGGCGACGATGTCGCTGATCGCGCCGGGGGACAGCGAGTGCAGCGCGCTCGGGGTGGCCAGGTCACGCGGGGTGACCTCCGGGCTCAGGGCGATCGCCCGGGGCAGCCGGTCGTTGAGGAAGTTGGAGTACAGGGTCCCGAAGATCGCCGCGCCGAACGCGCTGCCGATGGTGCGGAAGAAGGTCACCCCGGAGGTGGCCACGCCCAGGTCGGCGTACGGCACCGAGCTCTGCACGATGATCGTGAGCACCTGCATGGCCAGCCCGATGCCCAGGCCCAGGACGAACAGGTACAGCGAGGACAGGGCGAACGGCGTCGACTCGTCCATCAGGGAGAGCAGGAACAGACCCAGTGCCATGACCAGGGTGCCGACGACGGGGAAAGCCTTGTAGTGGCCGGTTCGGCTCACGACCGCCCCGCTCGCGGTGGCGGTGGGCAGCAGGCCGACGACCAGGGGGAGCATCCGCAGGCCCGACTCGGTGGCGCTCGCGCCCTCGACGTACTGGAAGAACGTCGGCAGGAACGTCATCGCGCCCAGCATCGTGAAGCCGACGACGAAGCTCAGCGCGCAGCAGTCGGTGAACACCTTCGAACGGAACAGCCGCATCGGCAGGATCGGCTCGGCGGCCCGGGTCTCGATCAGGACGAAGACGCCGAGCACCGCCAGTCCGCCGACGATCAGCCCGACCACCTGCCAGGAGCCCCACGGGTAGGTGGTGCCCCCGAAGCTGGAGGCCAGCACCAGCATCGAGGCGCCGAGGGCGACGGCCGCCATCCCGGCGTAGTCGATCCGGGGCTTGGCGCCGCCGGGGATCGAGGGGATGGTGAAGCGTGCCGCGACGATGACGACCGCGGCCAGCGGGACGTTGACGTAGAAGCACCAGCGCCAGCTGAAGTTGTCGGTGAGCAGCCCACCGAGCAACGGGCCGAGCACGGTGGCGAGCCCGAACACCGCACCCAGCGCCCCCTGGAACTTGCCTCGGTCGCGCAGCGGGATCACGTCGGCGATCAGCGCGGTCGCGGTGACCGTGAGGCCACCCGCCCCGATGCCCTGGACGGCGCGGGAGACGATCAGCCAGGTCATGCCGTCGGCGAGGCCGCAGAGCGCGGAGCCGACGATGAACACGGTGACGCTGATCTGGAAGACCAGCTTGCGTCCGAACTGGTCGCCGAGCTTGCCGACCACCACCGTCACCGCGGTCTGCGCGAGCAGGTAGGAGGTCACCACCCAGGAGACGTGGTTGCCTCCGCCGAGGTCGCCGACGATGGTCGGGAGCGCGGTGGAGACGATCGTTCCGTCCAGTGCGGCCAGCAGCATGCCCATCGCGATGGTGGCGAAGGCGGCGATCCGGGCACGGCCCACGAGCGCGACCGGCGG
>JAZQNT010000592.1:0-9649 GCA_045627505.1 Nocardioides sp. | reverse complement strand
CTCCACCTCCACCGATCGCCCCGGCATCGGCACCTGCACGGTCGGTCCGTGCGTCCCGTCCTCGGCCACCGCAGCCGCCAGCACCTTGGTGCCCCCGGCGTCGACCCCGACCACAACAGGCCCGGTCCTGCTCGCGGTTGGTCCGACGGGCACACTCACTCGTCGAGCTCGATCCGCTGGACGCCACTGGCGTTCCGTCGTCCCTCACTTTCCGTGCCCGCCGCCGCGGTCGGGTCGACCTCACCGTCTGCCGAGTCGCCCCGGTCCGGACCGCTCTGGTCCGGACTGCCGTGCGAGCAGGGACGACGGACGTCGACGAACGCAGCCGCCAGACCGGTGGCCGCCGCCAGCAGCGAGGTGGCAGCGGTGGTCAGGTGCCCCTTCACCTCCGGACTCACGTCCCGGACAGCCGAGATCGCGCGACAGACGGGGCACACCGTGCACTCGGAGGCCCCGGTGGCCGTGTGCTCGGAGAGCCGATGGGCGCACTCGCCCAGGCCGTCACGCACCGCACCGGCGACGTCGTGGGCGTGGTCCTGCACCTGGTGCCCGAACCCCGTCCCCTGCTGTGCGGCCCACGTGGCGAAGGCACCTGCCAACTTGGCCGCCTCCTCCGCCAGTGATCCCACGCCGGAGTGACCTCCGGCGTCGTGGCCCTCGTCCATGCTCCGCTCCTCCTCTTTGCACAGCCCAGCACCGCGCCCGCCGACGACCACCTGCCGGGACGGACCTCAGCCGTCCCCACGGACGAAGCGCACCCGCAGCCGACCCTGCGACACGCCGGCTCCCGCAACCTCGAGCCGGGCCAACGCCGCGGGCAGCGTGAGCACGCGACGATACGACCCGCAGGTCACCACCAGCTCACCGGCGCGCCTGACGAGATCAACGTCTCCCCGCACCGCCAGGGGCAGGGGCAGCTCGAGCGAACCGCCGTCTCCGTCCACCTGCACGTCCAGGGCGCCCACCCCGGGCCCCTGCGCCAGCGGGTCCTCCGAGCCGTAGAGCTCGGCGGCGGTGCGCCGCAGCGCCTCGACCCCGGTCGGTTCCTCGGACCGGTACCGCGAGCGCCACATCCGCACCGGCGCGAAGGATGCCTCCGCCTCCTCGAGGACCGCAGCCTGCGCCTGCACCCACCCCGACAACCAGGCGCCCGCCGGCGAGCTGTCATCCACGGGCGCATCGAAGACCCGGTTGGCGATGACGCCGTCCACCCGGTAACCGAACATCGACAGGGTGGTCCAGGCCCGGCGCGCCTCGGCCAGGACCACCCTCTCGGGAGTCATCACGACCCTGACGGTGCACTGCGGACCGGTCAGCAGGTCGCCCACCGCGGCCAACTCCTCGTACAGCCGCTCCACGGCCCCGAACACGCCGTCCTTCGCCATCGGGACGCCCACCGCTCGGCCGATCACCGGGCCCAGGGTCCGCATCACGCGCCGCTGCGCCGGGAAGACCCGCTCCATGTACCAGCGCAGGGCCTCCGGGAGCGCGAGCAGGCGCAACGTCTCGGCCGTCGGGGCGCAGTCGACGACCACCACGTCGAAGCGTCCGCTCGACGCCTGCCGGCGCAGCTCGAGCAGCGCCAGGACCTCCTCTGCGCCCGGCAGGACCGTGAGCTCCTCAGCGGTCACGGGGTCCACCCCCACGGCCGCCATCACCTCCAGGAGGTAGCTCTGCACCTCGGCCCAGGACTCCTCGAAGCGTCGCTGCGCGTCGACGTGCTGCACGAAGAGCCGCGGGGAGACCACCACCGGGTCCGCCCCCACGCTCGCCCCGAAGGCGTCGCCGAGCGAGTGTGCGGTGTCCGTGGAGACCACCAGCGTCCGGGCACCGTTCCGGGCCGCCAGGGCAGCGGTGCCCGCGGCGACGGTCGACTTGCCCACCCCGCCCTTGCCCGTGAACAGCAGGACCCTCACCACGCCGTCACGCTCCCAGGCGTCTCGCGGTCTCCCTCGACGTGCACGGTGCGGCCCCCCACTCCGGTCGTTGCGGTCAGAGGGACTCGACGCGCTTCTTCAGCCCCTTGAGCGCGGTGTCGATGAGGATCTTCTCCCCCTTGCGCTTGAGCATGCCGATCAACGGGATCGCCACGTCCAGGGCCAAGCGGTAGGTGACCTCGGTGCGCCCGTCGCCGAGGTCCTTCAGGACGTAGGCACCGTCCAGCGCCTTCAGCATCTTGCCCTGGGCCAACGTCCAGGTGACCTCCTCGTCACCGTGCCAGATGTACTCCAAGGTGTACTCGTCCTTGATCGGCGAGACGTCGAGGGAGAAGAAGACACGCCGTGCACGACCGTCCTCCCCGATCTCGACGATTTCGCAACGACGGACCCCGGTGGCCCACACCGGGTAGGAGTCGAAGTCGGCGATCACCGCCATCACCTCCGCCGGAGCCGCCTCGACGACGATGGAGGATGTGGTCTGCTCGGCCATCCGGACTCCTCGGGGAATCATCGTGGGCGGTCCAGCCCACCGTGGTCTGCAATCTGGGGTCTGCAATCTGGCCGGTGACACTACCCGATCCGCCAGAAGTGCGTGTCACAGGTAACCTGCGGTTACTCATGACCTTATAGGGAGGCGTAAGAAGCGATGCGTGAGTTCTCCTCACCCCTCAAGACCGTGGTGCCTGACACCGGAAACCTCACCGACGACGTGGTCCGCAACGCGGTCGAGGTCCCGGACATGGTCCTTTTCAGCCGCAACGGCGGTGACGGCTGGGAGGACGTCACCGCTGCCCAGTTCCTCGCCGAGGTGCAGGGCGTGGCCAAGGGTCTGGTGGCCGCCGGAGTTGAGGTGGGCGACCGCGTCGCCCTGATCTCCAAGACCCGGTACGAGTGGACGCTGCTCGACTACGCGATCTGGTTCGCCGGCGCGGTCACCGTGCCGATCTACGAGACCTCCTCCACCGAGCAGGTCAAGCACATCCTGGGAGACTCCGGCGCGGTCGCGGTGATCGGTGAGTCGCCCGAGCACGCCGCGCGCATCGCCGAGGCCCGCGCCGACCTCGACGCGCTCACCCACGAGTGGTCCATCGACCAGGGCGCAGTCGCCACGCTGACCGCTGCTGGCGCCCACGTCGGGGACGACGACCTGGAGAAGCGTCGCAGCGCCTCCGGTCCCGACACGCTGTGCACCCTCATCTACACCTCGGGGACCACCGGGGTGCCGAAGGGCTGCCGGATCACCCACGGCAACTTCATGTTCGAGTTGGGCGTGGCCGTGGAGGAGCTCGACGACCTGTTCGGCGAAGGGGCCTCCACCCTGCTCTTCCTGCCGCTGGCGCACGTGTTCGCGCGGATCATCCAGGTCGGCGCGATCAAGGCCCGCGCCCGCCTCGGACACAGCTCCGACATCAAGAACCTGGTGGACGACCTCGGTGTCTTCCAGCCGACCTTCATCCTCGCAGTGCCGCGAGTCTTCGAGAAGGTGTTCAACAGCGCGTCGCAGAAGGCAGCCTCCGAGGGCAAGGGCGGCATCTTCGACAAGGCCGCCCAGGCCGCGATCGACTGGTCGCAGGCCGTGGACGCGGGCAGGATCCCGCTCGGCCTGAAGGTCAAGCACGCCGTCTTCGGCAAGCTGGTCTACTCCAAGCTGCGCGCAGCCCTGGGAGGCAAGTGCGCCTACGCCATCTCCGGCGGGGCCCCGCTCGGTGACCGTCTGGGCCACTTCTACCGCGGAATCGGCGTGATCGTGCTCGAGGGCTACGGCCTGACCGAGACCACGGCCGCGCTGGCGGTGAACAAGCCCCACGCCACCAAGATCGGCACGGTCGGAACTCCGCTGGGTGGCACCTCGGTGCGCGTGGCCGAGGACGGCGAGCTCCTCTTCAAGGGCGGTCAGGTGTTCCAGGGGTACTGGAACAACGAGAAGGCCACCAAGGACGTGCTGACCGAGGACGGCTGGTTCCGCACCGGCGACGTCGGCGAGATCGACGACGAGGGCTTCGTCAAGATCACCGGACGCAAGAAGGAGATCATCGTGACGGCGGGCGGCAAGAACGTCGCCCCGGCCGTGCTCGAGGACCGTCTGCGCGGCCACCTGCTGATCGACCAGTGCATCGTGGTGGGAGACGGACAGCCGTTCATCGGGGCGCTCCTCACCCTCGATGCCGAGACCCTGCCCGCGTGGGCGGAGATGAAGGGCAAGGAGGGCCGTACGGTCGCCGAGCTGCTCTTCGACGCAGACCTGCGCGCCGAGATCGACCAGGCTGTCGAGGAGGCCAACAAGGCTGTCTCGCGCGCCGAGTCGATCCGCAAGTACACGATCCTCCCGGCTTCCTGGACCGAGGAGGGCGGCCAGTTGACGCCCTCGCTCAAGCTGCGTCGCAACGTGGTGATGCGCGAATTCCGCGAGGACGTGGAGTCCCTCTACCTCCCCTGACGACACACCCGGCCACCGGCCGGTCCAGACCGCTCGCGTTTGTTGCTGGTTTACCCCACGTGCACCACCTGAATTGGGCACTGTTGTGAGGGTAAAGAACGAGCGCGGCGTCCGGTCCTAGGCGGACCGTCGTCCGCCTAGGACCGGAAGGCCCATCAAGTCATGGATCGACGCAAGCTCCTGCTGGTTGTCGCCGTCGTGGTCGCACTTCTCGGTGCCGGCCTCGTCTTCGTGTACGCCAAGGGCGCGGACTCCCGCGCGGCGCAGGCCTACGACCCCGTCACCGTCTACGTGGCGCAGCAGGACATCGCTGTCGGGGAGTCCTTCGACACCGCGCTGTCCACCCAGAAGATCGTCGCGCAGGAGATCCCCTCGACCGCCCGCGTCCCCAGCGCGATCGACGCGGTCGACCAGCTGGCCGGGCAGACGGCCAACACCAACATCGCCACGGGCGAGCAGATCCTCACGTCGAACTACGGCGGCGAGGGTGCCAGCACGCCGCTCGCCATCCCCGCCGGAATGGTCGCCGTGTCCGTCCAGCTGACCGACACCGCTCGTGTGGCGGGCTTCGTCAACGCCGGCTCCGAGGTCGCCATGTGGCTGACCCAGCAGGGCGACGAGACCGATCCCACCCGCATCCGGCTGCTGCTGGACCGCGTCCAGGTGATCGCGGTGGGATCGACCTCCACCCAGACCACGACCACCTCGACTGGCGACGCCGGCGAGCCCGCGGTCGTCGAGCAGATGCCGCGCACGCTGGTGACCTTCGCCGTCAAGCAGGAGGACGCGGAGCGGATCAAGCTCGGTGCCTCCATCGGCGAGATCGAGCTCGGCGTACTCACAGACAAGAGCGGCGTGAAGTCCACCAAGGGCCTCAAGGCCGACTCCGTCTTCCGCTGACCCGTAGGGAGAGAAATGCCCATCCTTCTCGGGGCCAGTCCCCAGACCGCCGCATCGGTCCTGACCGTGCTGCCGGCGGGCAGCCAGGTCGTCGACTCCACCGACCGACTCTTCTCCTGGCTCAGCAGCCACCCGGAGGAGTACACCGTGCTGGTGGGTCCCTCGGTCGGGGTCACCGAGGCCATGTCCATCGCCGAGCGCATGCGCTCCCTGATGCCCACCACCAGCGTCATCCTCCTGCGCGAGAGCGTGGACGCCGAGGTCCTGACGCAGGCCATGCACTCCGGGGTGCGCGAGGTCGTCCCGGCGGGAGACCTCAACCAGGTCAGCGGCGCCCTCCAGCGCGCGCACGGCCTGGCAGTCGCGTTGCGTGGCAACACGTCCACCGGGAATCACCGGCAGGGCAAGGTCGTCACCGTCTTCTCCCCCAAGGGGGGCGTGGGCAAGACGACGATGTCGGTCAACCTCGGCATCGCACTGATGCACGGTGGACGCAACCGCGTCTGCGTCATCGACCTCGACCTGGCCTTCGGCGACATCGCGATCACGCTCCAACTCTTCCCCACCCACTCCATCGAGCACGCCATCGGTGGCGAGGACGTGATGGACCTGGCCTTTGTCGAGGAGTTGATGACTCCGCACGAGAGCGGCCTGAGGGTCCTTGCGGCCCCGGCCCAGCCCGACGCCCGCGAACGCATCACAGGCGCGCTGGTCTCCCGCCTGCTGCAGACCCTGCGCGAGCACTACGACTACGTGGTCATCGACACCGCGCCGGCCTTCGACGAGCAGACCCTCACGGCGCTCGACGAGACCGACGAGTGCATCATCGTGGCCACCCTCGACGTCCCCACCCTCAAGAACGTCAAGGTGGCCCTGGAGACCTTGGACGTGCTCGGAGTGGCCGAGGGCCCCCGCCACCTCCTCCTCAACCGCGCCGACACCGCCGTCGGCATCGGCGCGGACAAGGTGGAGGCGATCCTGGGCATGAGCGTCGCCGTGCAGATCGCCACCTCGCTCGACATCGCGAAGGCGACCAACGCGGGACGCCCGTTGATGCTCTCGGCGCCCTCGCACGCGTCCTCGAAGTCGATCCGCGCGCTGACCGAACGCCTGATGGGCGTCGGTGAGGCCGGCGCGGAGGATCCCCGTTCCCTCCCCGCGGAGGCAGCGACCGAGCGCCGTGCCGAGTCGCCCAAGCGGTTCCGTCTGAGCAGGAGATGAGCACATGAGCAACCTCTCGGAGCGTCTCGCCGCTCGTCGCGCCGCCGAGGCAGCTGCCGCCGCGGCCGCGACACCGCCCCCGGCCGCAGAGTCGGCACCGGCTGCTGACGTCCTCCTCGACTCCTCCGACGCCGCAGCGGCCGTCTCGCTCCCGGCCGCACCGGGAACGGACCTGGCCGACGCCGCTCTTGCACCGCTCGCCCCGACCCCGGTCGCGGTGGCCGCGCCGGCCTCCACGCCCTCCGCATCACCGCTGCAGAACCGCAGGACGCCCACGTCCGGCAAGGCGCAGGGGGAACGCCCGGAAGGCGGCGGCGCGCGACGCGCCGCGCCTGCTGCCAACGACCGCGTCGAGGAGCTCAAGGCGTCGGTGCACGCCGAGCTGTTGAGGCAGCTGGGCCCGCAGCTCTACGACTCGTCCCTCGAGCCCGGCGACCTGGACGTGAAGGTCCGGGCCGCTCTGGCCGACGCCCTGGCCAAGCAGGACCGCCCGCTCAGCGCGAGCGACCGGCAGCAGATCACCGGCGAGATCAGCGACGACATCCTGGGCTACGGCCCGATCGAGCCCTACCTGCGCGACCCCGACGTCTCCGAGGTCATGGTCAACGGGCCCTTCAACATCTGGCTCGAGCGCAAGGGCAAGCTGGTCGCGGCCGACGCCACCTTCAGCGACGAGGCGCACCTGCGGCGCACGATCGAGAAGATCGTCTCGCGCATCGGTCGGCGCGTCGACGAGTCCAGCCCGATGGTGGACGCCCGTCTGCCCGACGGTTCCCGTGTCAACGCCGTGGTCCCGCCGCTGGCGGTCGACGGCTCCGCGCTGACCATCCGTAAGTTCGCCACGGACCCGCTGACCGCAGACGACCTCGTGCGCTTCGGTTCGCTCACCCCGCGCACCAAGGCGTTCCTGGACGCCTGCGTCCGTGGCCGCCTCAACATCATCGTGTCGGGCTCCACCGGTGCCGGCAAGACGACCACGCTCAACGTGCTGTCCTCCTTCATCCCCACCGACGAGCGCATCGTCACGATCGAGGACGCCGCCGAGCTCCAGCTCAAGCAGGAGCACGTGGTGCGCCTGGAGTCCCGCCCCGCGAACATCGAGGGCAAGGGCGCGGTCACGATCCGTGACCTCGTGAAGAACTCCCTGCGTATGCGCCCCGACCGCGTCGTCGTCGGTGAGATCCGTGACTCCTCGGCGCTCGACATGCTGCAGGCGATGAACACCGGTCACGACGGCTCGATCACCACCATCCACTCCAACGGACCACGAGACACGCTGGCCCGCGTGGAGACGCTGGTGCTGATGGCCGGCATGGACCTGCCGATCCGGGCGATCCGCGAGCAGGTGGCCTCCGCAGTCGACCTGATCGTGCACCAGACCCGGTTCAAGGACGGCCAGCGCCGCATCACCCACATCACCGAGGTGGAGCGGATGGAGGGTGACGTCATCACGCTGCAGGACATCTACGTCTACGACCACTCCGCCGGCTTCGACTCCGGGGGCAAGGCCCAGGGCGGTCTCAGGTCCACCGGCCTGCGTCCCAAGTTCCTCGAGAAGCTGGCCCACAACAACGTCACCGTCGACCCGCTGCTCTTCGTCCAGGAGAGGTCGTGAGCATGAACCTGTCCCTCCCCGTCCTGTTGGTCGTTCCCGACTGGGCACTGTTGGTCGCCGTGGCGATGGTGGCCCTGGGCATCGCGGCACTGGGCCTGCTCGCTGCACCGGGCCGCCGACAGAGCGCCAACCTGAGCCTCGAGGAGCGGCTGGCTCTCTACGGCTCCACCGCCCAGGCCTCTGACCACCCCGCCCGGTCGGGCAGGTCGAGCGAGGATCCGTTCGCCTCCACGAAGGCCGCAGCGGAGGCGATGCTCCAGCGCAACGTGTCGTTGGAGGAGAAGATCGCCAGGCGGCTCGAGTCCGCCGGCAGTGAGATGCGGACCCATGAATGGCTGCTCCTGCACGTGAGCATCGTGGGGGCACTCGGCCTGGTGGGCGTCCTCCTCGGCGGAGGCAACCTGGTGGTCGGCATCCTGTTCATCGGACTCGGCGCCGTCGGCCCGTGGTTCTACCTCGGGTTCCGCCGCAACAAGCGCCGCAAGGCGTTCAACTCCCAGCTACCCGACACCCTGCAGCTCATGTCCGGCTCCTTGTCCGCCGGTCTCTCCCTGGCTCAGTCCGTGGACACCATCGTCAACGAGGGCACCGAACCGATGGCGGGTGAGTTCCGCAAGGTGCTCGTCGAGACTCGCCTGGGCGTGCAGCTCGAGGACGCGCTCGAGGGCGTCGTCGACCGCTTCGAGAGCAAGGACTTCGGCTGGGTCGTCATGGCGATCCGGATCCAGCGTCAGGTCGGCGGCAACCTGGGCGAGCTGCTCGACACCGTGGCGGAGACCATCCGCGAGCGCGAGTACCTGCGCCGCCAGGTCGCCACGCTGTCGGCCGAGGGCAAGCTCTCCGCACTCATCCTCGGCGGCCTGCCCCCGTTGTTCGGCGTGTACCTGGTGCTCACGAAGCCCGACTACATCGGCCCGATGTTCAGCGACCCACGCGGAATCCTCTTGCTGGGGATCGGCGTGACCATGCTGTCGATCGGCGCGTTCTGGATGAGCCGCATCATCAAGGTGGAGGTCTGAGATGGTTTTCTTCCTCGGAGTGCTGCTGGTCCTGGCCGCCCTGCTGCTTGCCGGCATGGCGACGGCGAGCGGCTCCACCGTGCCCACAGGGGGCGTGGGTCGCTCCATCGCCGCTCTGGAGGCGCTGGGGCAGAACCTCCCCAAGGAACTCACCCAGGAGGTCGACCGCCCCTTCAGTGAGCGCGTCCTGGACCCGTTCCAGGAGCGAGCGCTGCAGGTCGCGCGCCGCATCAGCGGACGCGACTCGGCCGAACGGATCCACCGCAAGCTCGAGCTCGCGGGGAATCCGACCGGTTGGACGGTGGAGCGCGTGATGGCGATGAAGGTGATCGGCGCCGGCGTCGGCCTCCTCGTCGGATTCCTGGGTTCGGCCATGTTCGGGTCTGGCGCGGTCAGCCGGGTGGCCATCGCGGCCGTCTGCATCGCAATCGGATACCTCGCGATGGACTTCTGGCTGTACCAGGTTTCGTACGACCGCCAGGAGCGTCTGGGCAAGGAACTTCCCGACTCGGTCGAC
>JAZQNT010000591.1:0-2890 GCA_045627505.1 Nocardioides sp. | reverse complement strand
CGGGCGACCGGCCAGGAGCCGCAGGACGCCCGGAACTGAATCCGGGGATGAGCCTCCGACGCCGGCGCGCTCGGCTCAGACCCAGCCGCGGCGGGTCGCCTCCACCCCCGCCTGGAACCGGGTCTCGACCCCGAGCTCGATCATCAGGTCCGCCACCCGGCGCCGCACCGTGCGCAGGCCCAGGCCCATGGAGCGGGCGATCTGCTCGTCCCGGGCGCCACGGGCCAGTTCCACCAGCAGCAGTCGCCGTTCCTCGGAGCGGTCCCGCGGCACGTCGCCGTCGGGCATGTGGGCGCCCTGCTGCCACAACGTGTCGAAGTAGCGGACGAGCACCCGGACGATCAGCGGTTCGCGGATGATCGCGGTGTAGACCTCGTCCCCGCCCAACCCGGAGACCACCATCGCGTGACCGCTGCCGACGATGGCCATCTGGTGGGGGACCTCGGGGAGCAGCCGCATCTCCTCGCCGGAGCGGAGGTGGTCGTCGAGCACCGAGCGAGCCAGTTGCAGGGCGCGGACGGGGTAGATGCACCTGACCGCGATACCACCGGCAAGAGCGCCCCGGAACGCCTCGGCCATCCTCGGCTCGGTGGGGAGGCGCCACTGCTCGGGCCGCAGGAAGCGCAGGGTGCCGTACCCCTGCTCCACCCAAGACCTCAGCTCGTCGGCGGGGACCTGGCCGTAGACGATCTCCACGTCGATCCCTCGGCCGTCGGCGTTCTCCCCCGCTGCCGAGCGGGGCGGCTCGTTCTCCTCGCCCAGCGCCACCACCAGGTCGGCCATTCGGGTCAGCCGGGCCAGAGAGGTGTCGATGGTCGCCGTCTGGGACTCGATCAGGTTGGCCAGCGCCGTCCGCGGCGGCACCATGTGCACCCGGTCGTTGGTGTCCACCTCCACCACCCCCATGTCGAGGAGCACGGCCATCTCCTCCAGCAGCGACTCCGGGGTGACCCCCAGGCCCAGAGCGGTCTCCCCGATCGTCTTGTCCTGACTGGCCCAGAGGCGGCGCAGGAGGCGCAGATGAGCGGGGGCGAGGGCGCGGGAAGGGGTGTCGGGCACGGCGCAAGTTTGGCATCTTTATGCCACTGGCACAAAGAACCTGTATTCGGCGCCCATTAATGCCACAATTGCTCCGCGCGGCACGGACCTGGGGGGGAAACCGACCGCCATAGGATGTGGCCGCAAGGGCGCCGTGGGGGGATGTCACTTGCGGCCCATCCGCCATTTCGGGGCCTATGGCTCCCGACGGCCTCCCAGTTGGCTCCCAGTTGGCTCTCAACTGGCCCCAACTGGGAGGCCACTGGCCTGGACCACCGACCCGGGTCGTGGCCCCGAGTCGCGGTTTCAGACGCGTCGTGACGGAGCGGTAGCGTTCCGCTTGTTGACAATCCCTCCCAGTACAGGAGTTCGTCGCGTGTCCGCTCCCGACGCCCAGCCCATCCCCACCGACGTCCCGGTCGAGCAGCAGGGAGAGCCCAAGGGCGGCTCCCGGCGCGGACGCGGCAAGGGCAAGGGCGACGGCAACCCGGTCGACTGGGTCACCCGCGCCGCCGACGACGCGATCCGGCACGCCGAGGCCGCCGGACGCGACCTGATCACCGTGGCCTCGGGCGCCTCGCCGTCCGGTCCGGTGCACCTGGGCAACCTGCGTGAGTTCCTCACCACCCACTTCGTCGCCGACGAGCTGCGCCGACGCGGCCTGGCCGTGCGCCACCTGCACTCGTGGGACGACTACGACCGCTACCGCAAGGTCCCCGCCGGCGTCCCGGCCGAGTGGGCCGAGCACATCGGTCGCCCGCTCTCGGCCGTCCCCGACCCGTGGGACTGCCACGCCTCGTGGGCGGAGCACTACAAGGCTCCGCTGCGTGAGGCCCTGGCCGAGATGGGCGTGGAGATGGTGGAGATCTCCCAGACCGAGCAGTACCGGGCCGGGATGTACCGCGAGGAGGTCCTGCACGCGATCGCCAACCGTCGTGCGATGGACGCCGTCCTCGACCGCTACCGCACCAAGCAGAAGCCCGAGCCGCTCAAGGACGCCGACGGCAACGTGGTCCTCGACGAGGACGGCAAGCCGGTGCTGCCCGAGCCGGTCGACCCGATGACCCTGCCCGAGGACCTCGCCCGCTTCCCCTACAAGCCGTACTGCCGCGGCTGCGGACGTGACACCGTCGACATCACCGCCTACGACGAGGAGACCACCGACCTCGCCTACGCCTGCCGCGCCTGCGGCGAGTCGCACGTCACCAACGTCGCCACCCAGGACGAGGGCAAGCTGGTCTGGAAGATCGACTGGCCGATGCGCTGGGCGTTCGAGGGCGTCGACTTCGAGCCCGGCGGCGCCGACCACGCCACCCCCGGCTCCTCCTACACCGTCGGCAAGGACATCGTGACCTTCTACGACGCCGTCGCCCCGGCGTTCGTGGCCTACGGCTTCGTCGGCTTCGCCGGCATGCAGAAGATGTCCTCCTCGGCCGGTGGCGTGCCCACCGCCACCGACGCGCTGCGCGTGCTGGAGCCGTCGATCCTGCGCTGGCTCTACGTGCGCCGCGCGCCGAAGCAGACCTTCGACATCGACTTCGGCCCCGAGGTGGTGCGCCTCTACGACGAGTGGGACGCGCTGACCAAGAAGGCGGCCGACCCGGCCAAGCGTGACGTCGCGGTGCTGGCCCACGAGCGCGCCTCCGCCACCGCGAACGGACCGCTGCCCTTCTCCGCCGTCCAGGTTCCGTTCCGCACCCTCTCCTCGGTCGCCGACGTCACCGCCGGCTCGGCCGACCTGATCTCGCAGGTGGTCAACCACGTCGGCTTCCCGCACGACACCGTCGAGGAGCTGCAGCCGCGCCTGGCCAAGGCGATGCAGTGGACCGCCGAGTTCGTCCCGGCCGAGGAC
>JAZQNT010000590.1:0-2206 GCA_045627505.1 Nocardioides sp. | reverse complement strand
CTAACCCGCTTGGCCCCCGACTTGGTGCGAACGATCCGAGATCCGTCGGCGGATGCTGGGCGCACGAGGCTGGCCACGAGGCCGGCTGCCGGGCCGGTCGAGGACGAGTCGGAGGGGACCCGATGCCGCACTTCCAGGTGGAGATCGCCCGTGAACTGGACCCGGAGGAGGAGGTCGCGCTCCTCGACGCGGTGCACGGGGCGCTGGTCGAGGCGTTCGAGATCCCCGAGCGGGACCGGCACGGGCGGTTGCTGGTGCACGCCACGCACCGGCTGGCGCACCCGCCGTCGGCCACGCCCGAGCTGACCACCCTGGTGACCGTCGACTGCTTCGCCGGACGATCGCTCGAGGCCAAGCGACGTCTGTACGAAGCGGTGGTGCGGCGTCTGGAGAAGCTCGGGGTGCCGGGAGACCACGTCTCGATCCTGCTCCGCGAATCGCGTCTGGAGAACTGGGGCGTGCGTGGGGGACGGGCCGCCTGCGACGTCGACCTGGACTTCACCGTGGAGGTGTGAGGCCGGCCGGCGGCGTCCACCTCGTCGAGGTCTCGACCGTCAGGCCTTGCAGGTGCGCACCTTGGTCCTGGCCGGGGGAGCGGTGTCGACGGCCTCGCCGAGGTCGCTGAACGAGGCGAGCATCGGAATCTCCACCTGCTCGGAGGCCAGCGGGGCCAACGCCTCGGGGATCGTCGACCCGCCCTTCTCGGCGGCCCGCAGCACCGATCCGAGATCGGTGCGCAGGGCGCTCACCCGGCCGTCGTCGAGCAGCAGGGTGAATCCCACCTGGGTGTCCGCGGCCGGATCGCTGACGCTCTCGGTCACCTCTCCCAGGGTGCGCAGCATCGCGCTCACCGGCCCGGTGGCCTTGATGACGTCGTCGCGCTCGCCGTCCCACTCCGTGCCCTTGCCGTTGAGCACCAGGTGCAGCGGCGCGGGAATGCCCGAGGCAGGCTCGTCGGAGGTGGTGACCCGCCAGCAGTCGTCCTTCCCGGCGTGGGCGGCGGGCAGCGTCCAGACCTGCGAGGCGTCCACCACCCTGGTGACGGTGGCCGAGCCGTCCTCCTCGCCGGTGCCGTCACTGAGCGTGGTGGCACTGCGGTGCCGCTGGGGCGAGAGCTGCCAGGTGCCGTCGGTCCGGACCAGCTGCATGCCATCGGCCTCGGTGACGAACGAGTAGGACCCGGTGCCGGCGTCGCTGAGTGCCTCGACGGCGTCGCGGTAGGCACTCGCGGCGTCGGGCCGCTCCTCGCTCCCGCATCCGGAGGAAGCGACGAGCAGGCCCAGGGCGAGCAGGCCGCCCAGGACCCGTTCGGTCCGGCCTCGGCGGTGTGATCGGGCGTGCTGAGTGGGTGCGGCGCAACTGAAGACGTACAAGGGGTCCCCCCCGGATCCGGTTCGTGACGCCGGGGCAGCGTAGCGATCTCCCGCGCTCCGCTGTGGCGTGCGCGGAGGACGTACCCGGAATGCGTCAGGCTCACCCGTGCGATGCGGCCGGAACGCCGGGTGTGATCCCGCTCGCTAGTCTCGGGGGACCGACCGGCGCAGCGCCGGCCCAGCCCGTGGAGGACCCCCGTGGACCTGTTCGACATCGACGACAAGCAGCGCCTCTCCCGTGAGGCGGCCGCCGCCAAGCTCCGCGAGCTGGCCGACCAGCTCGCGCGTCACAACGAGGTGACCTTCGCCCGCGACGGCAAGACCATCACCGTGGCCGTCCCCGACGAGGTGCAGCTCAAGGTCGAGGTGGAGCTCGGCGCCGAGAGCGAGCTGGAGATCGAGCTCACCTGGTGAGTGGGTGGGGCGCCTGACGGCGTTTCACGTGGAACGGCCGGACCGCTGTGCGGGCCGGCCGTTCGTCGTACCGGCTGCGGTGCGCGGGCGCTAGCGTCGGAGGATGCGCAGCCGCCACGTCAGTGAGGTCATCCGGAGGAGCCCGGACGAGGTCTATGCCTACGCCGGCAACCCGGACCACCTGCCGCGGTGGGCGTCCGGGCTGGCGCGATCAGAGGTTCGTCGCGACGGAGACGACCTGGCGGTCCGCTCGCCGATGGGGGACGTGCGGGTGCGGCTCGTCGCGCGCAACCACCTGGGCGTCCTCGACCACACGGTGACGCTGCCCGACGGCGCCCAGGTGCTGAACCCGGTGCGGGTGGTGGCGCATCCCGAGGGCGCCGAGGTGCTGTTCACCGTGCGGCAGCTCGGGATGAGCG
>JAZQNT010000589.1:0-8981 GCA_045627505.1 Nocardioides sp. | reverse complement strand
CGGACGAACTCGGGGACCTCGAGGAGTATGTCCTCTCACTTTAAGGAGCGAACATGTACGAAGAAGCGAAGAAACTGGTGGACGGGCAGCTGGACCTTCTGAAGCGGATGGTCTCGATAGACTCGCCGTCGAACGACGTGGCGGGAAACGCCGAGGTGGTGAAGATCGTCGATGCGGAGCTGAAGGGCGTCGGCGCGGAGGTCGAGCACGTCTTCGACGAGGGCGTCGGTATCCATGTCATCGGCACGATCCGGGCGAAGAGCGCCGGAGCGCCGCGGATTGTCCTGAGCGGACATCTCGACACGGTGTTTCCGCGCGGATCGGTCGCGGTACCACAAGTTCTACGACAACTGCCGCGTCCTGCCCCAGGGCGACGAGGAGCCGACCGACCTGAACGCGGCCCGCCTGCGCCTGGTCGAGGCCACCCGCACGGTGCTGGCCAACGGCCTCGCGCTGCTCGGCGTCTCCGCACCGGAGCGCATGTGAGCGCCACGCACGCCGCCGGCTGGGCCCACGCCGCCGGTGCGCTGAAGGGACCTGCCTGGCTCACCCAGCCCGAGGACGTCAACGCCCTCGTGCCGCAGCTGTGGTCGAGCAACACCCGGAAGGTGGACGGCCAGCTCGAGATCGCCGGCGTGAAGCTGGACGACCTCGTGGCCGAGCACGGCACGCCCGCGTTCTTCATGGACGAGGCAGACTTCCGGGCCCGCGCGGTCGCCTTCCGTGACGCGTTCAGCGACTTCGACGTCTACTACGCCGGCAAGGCCTTCCTGAGCATCGCCGTGGCCAAGTGGCTGGCGGCGGACGGCCTGCACCTCGACGTCTGCTCGGCCGGCGAGCTGGCCGTCGCCCGTCGCGCCGGCTTCGACATGGCGAAGATCGGCTACCACGGCAACAACAAGACCACTGCCGAGCTGGCCCGGGCCTTCGACCTCGGGGTCGGACGCGTCGTGGTCGACTCCTTCGACGAGGTCGACCGGGTGATCGCCCTGGCCGCCGAGCACGAGCCGGGCGTGGTCAAGGTGATGGTTCGCGTCACCGCCGGCGTCGAGGCCCACACCCACGAGTTCATCGCCACCGCGCACGAGGACCAGAAGTTCGGGTTCTCGATCGCCTCGGGTGCGGCGCTGGAGGCCATCACGCGCCTCGCCGCCGCCGAGAACGTGACCCTGCTCGGCCTGCACTCGCACATCGGCAGCCAGATCTTCGACACCGCCGGATTCGAGGTCGCGGCCCGTCGCCTGCTCGCCCTGCACGCGCAGGTGGCGACCGAGGTCGGCGTCACCATGCCCGAGATGGACCTCGGTGGTGGCTTCGGCATCGCCTACACCACCCAGGACACCCCGGCCGCCCCCTCCAGCCTGGCCGCGGGGATGACCGCGATCGTGGCGCACGAGTGCAAGGCGCTCGGCATCGAGGCCCCGCGCCTCTCGATCGAGCCCGGCCGCGCCATCGTCGGTCCCTCCACCTGCACCGTGTACCGGGTGGGCACCGTCAAGGACGTGACCCTGGACGGTGGCGCCAGCCGCCTCTACGTCTCGGTCGACGGCGGGATGAGTGACAACATCCGGACCGCCCTCTACGACGCGGACTACTCCTGCACGCTCGCCTCGCGCGAGAGCGTCGCTCCGCCCCGTCTGGCGCGGGTCGTGGGCAAGCACTGCGAGGCCGGTGACATCGTGGTCAAGGACGAGTTCCTGCCGGCCGACGTCGCCCCCGGTGACCTGCTGGCGGTGCCCGGCACCGGTGCGTACTGCCGGTCGATGTCCTCGAACTACAACCACGCGTTGCGTCCCCCTGTGGTCGCGGTGCGTGACGGGGCCTCGCGCGTGATCGTGCGTCGCGAGACCGAAGAAGATCTGTTGGCAACCGACATGGGTGAGGCGTGAGCAAGAAGACCATGAGCGAGAAGACCCTGAAGGTGGCCCTGCTGGGCTGCGGTTCCGTTGGTTCCCAGGTGGTGCGCCTGCTCGAGGAGCAGGCCGCCGACCTCGCCGCTCGCGTGGGCGCGACGGTGGAGCTGGCAGGAGTTGCGGTCCGCAACCTGGACTCCGAGCGCGAGGTCGAGGTGCCCGCGCACCTGCTGACCACCGACGCCGAGGCCCTGGTGTCCCGCGAGGACGTCGACGTCGTGATCGAGCTGATCGGAGGCCTCGAGCCGGCTCGCACGCTGATCCTCACCGCACTGGAGAACGGTGCCTCGGTGGTCACGGCCAACAAGGCCCTGATCGCCGCTGACGGCCCGGCCCTGTTCGCCGCCGCCGCCAAGGCGGAGCGCGACCTGTACTACGAGGCCGCGGTGGCGGGTGCGATCCCGATCCTGCGCCCGCTGCGCGAGTCGCTCGCCGGCGACCGCGTCACCCGGGTGCTCGGCATCGTCAACGGCACCACCAATTTCATCCTGGACCAGATGGACACCTCCGGTGCCGACTTCGCCGAGGCCCTGGCCGAGGCGCAGGCCCTGGGGTACGCCGAGGCCGACCCGACTGCCGACGTGGAGGGCCACGACGCCGCCGCGAAGGCCGCGATCCTGGCCTCCCTGGCGTTCCACACCCGCGTGAGGTCGGAACAGGTGCACTGCGAGGGCATCTCGTCGGTCACCGCCGAGGACGTCGCCAGCGCCGCCGCGATGGACTCCGTGCTCAAGCTGCTCGCCATCGCCGAGCTGCGCGAGGAGAAGGTGTCGGTGCGCGTGCACCCGGCGATGATCCCGAACAAGCACCCGCTGGCCAACGTCCGCGGCGCCTACAACGCGGTCTTCGTCGAGACCGAGGCCGCCGGCCAGCTCATGTTCTACGGACCCGGTGCCGGTGGCTCCCCGACGGCCTCGGCCGTGCTGGGCGACCTCGTCACCGTGCTCCGCAACCGTCTCAACGACACCACCGGTGTGGGGGAGTCGGCCTACGCCGACCGCCCCGTCCGTCCGATGTCGGAGACGGTGACCCGTTACCACGTCGCCCTCGACGTGAAGGACCGCGCCGGCGTGCTCGCCGCCGTGGCCCAGGCCTTCGCAGACAACGGCGTCTCGATCAAGATCGTCCGTCAGGAGGGTCGCGGCGACGACGCCCAACTCGTCGTCGTCTCCCACCAGGCGTCCGACGGCCAGCTCAGCGCCACCGTGGAACAACTGCGGGGCATGGACATCGTTCGCGACGTCACCTCGGTGATGCGTGTTGAAGGAGAAGCAGAATGACTGCGCAGCAGTGGCGAGGCGTGATCGAGGAGTACCGCGAGCTCCTGGACATTCCCGAGGGCACCCCCGCGGTGACCCTGCGTGAGGGCGGCACCCCGCTCGTCGACTCGGGCTGGCTCTCCGGCCTGACCGGTGCGGAGGTGTGGCTCAAGGTGGAGGGCAACAACCCCACCGGATCGTTCAAGGACCGCGGCATGACCACCGCGATCTCGGTGGCCGTGCACGAGGGTGCCCAGGCAGTGGTGTGCGCCTCCACCGGCAACACCTCGGCCTCGATGGCCGCCTACGCGGCCAAGGCCGGCCTGAAGCCGCTCGTCCTGGTCCCCGAGGGCAAGATCGCCGCCGGCAAGATGGCGCAGGCGATCATGCACGGTGGTCAGGTGATCATGGTCCGCGGCAACTTCGACGACTGCCTGCGCATGGCGCGCGAGCTCTCCGACAAGTACCCGGTCGCCCTGGTCAACTCCGTCAACCCGGCTCGCCTCCAGGGGCAGAAGACCGCCGCCTTCGAGATCATCGACTTCCTCGGCGACGCCCCGGACTACCACTTCCTGCCGGTCGGCAACGCCGGCAACATCTCCGCGTACTGGATGGGCTACACCCAGTACCAGGAGCTCTCCCGCTCCACCAAGCGCCCGGTCATGCGCGGCTTCCAGGCCGCCGGTGCCGCCCCGCTGGTGCACGGCGCCCCGGTCGAGAACCCGGAGACCAAGGCCACCGCGATCCGCATCGGCAATCCCGCCTCGTGGGACCTCGCGGTCAACGCCAAGGACGAGTCGGGCGGCTCGTTCGCCGCGATCAGCGACGAGGACATCCTGGCTGCACAGCGTGAGCTTGCCGCCAAGGACGGCGTCTTCGTCGAGCCCGCCTCCGCCATCGGTGTGGCCGGTCTGCTCAAGGCCGTCGCCGCGGGCGAGGACTTCGCCGGCAAGACCATCGTGGTCACCGTCACCGGCAACGGCCTCAAGGACACCGCCACCGCGCTGGAGGGCTTCGGTCCGCTGGTCGACGTGGTGGTGGACGCCGAGGTCGACGCAGCTGCTGCTGCGGCCGGTCTGGCCTGACGTGGCGACCTTCGTCGAGGGGCCGGTGCGGGTGACCGTACCGGCCACCTCCGCCAACCTCGGACCGGGTTTCGACACCCTCGGTCTGGCCCTGGGGTTGCGCGACGAACTCGTCGCGGAGGTCACCACCAGCGGAGTCGAGGTCGAGGTCGAGGTCTCGGGGCACGGGTCGTCCGACGTCCCGCGTGACGAGTCGCACCTGGTGGTGCGGGCGATGCGCATGGGATTCAGGGCGATGGGCGCCGAGCCCCAGGGGTTCCGCCTCTCGTGCACCAACCGGATCCCGCACACCCGTGGGCTGGGATCGTCCTCCGCCGCCATCGTGGGTGGTCTGGTGCTGGCGCGGGCCATGGTGGCCGGCGGCCAGCTGCTGTTGGACGACGACGCCATCTTCCGCCTTGCCGCAGGGCTGGAGGGACACCCCGACAACGTGGCCCCGGCCGTGTACGGAGGTTTCACCATCTCCGGGCACGACGGTGAACGTTGGTTCGCCGTGAACGTGCCGGTCGACCCGCGTGTCACCGCGGTGGTGTGGGTGCCCACGGAGCCGGTGTCCACCAAGGTGGCGCGTGGGCTGCTGCCCGCCGCGGTGCCCCACGCCGACGCGGCGGCCAACGCCGGTCGCGCGGGGCTGCTCGTGGCGGCCATCGCGGGACGGCCGGACCTGTTGCTCACGGCCACCGACGACAAGCTGCACCAGGAGTACCGCGAGCCGGCCATGCCTGCCTCGCTCGCGCTGGTCCGCAAGCTTCGCGCCGACGGCGTGCCGGCGGTGGTGTCGGGGGCCGGGCCCACGGTCCTGGCGCTCACCGACGTCGGCTCCGTGCCCGACCTGCTGGCCCAGGCTCCGCAGGGCTGGGACGCCCAGCACCTGGTGCTCGACGCCGAGGGCGCGCGGGTCGAGTGAGGTGGGCCGTCCTTCTCGGACGGAGCCGGACGAACTGGCACGGACGAACTGGCACGGACGGGAGGTCGCAGGACGCGACCTCCCGTCCGTGCTCTTTGCGCCCGTGCTCTTTCCGTCCGTGCACCTCTGCCCCATGGCTGGTGGTACGGTGACGGACGCGCCACCAGGCGCCGCCCCGGTGGAGTTCTTCCCGAGGGGCTGCACACCCCGACGTCCGGATCTGCGAGACGTCGTCGCGGTGGGAGAACACCACACCGTCAGCGGATCGCTGACGCTCGAGAACGTGGAAGGCTCGAAGTGAGCGAAGCAGGCGAAAACCAGGCCGCTGCGGCCCCCCGCAAGAAGGCCACCAGCCTGAGCACGATGCTGCTCGCCGACCTCAAGGCGCTGGCCGGAGGCCTCGGCATCCCGGGTGCCGGAAGCATGAAGAAGGCCCAGCTCGTCGAGGCGATCCGGAGCTACCAGGACGCCCACGCCCAGGCACCGCGCGGGCGCAAGGCCGAGGAGTCGGCCGCGCCGCAGGAGCAGCCCGCCAGCGACCAGGCAGCCGGCGACAAGCCCGCCAGCGACAAGGCAGCCGAAGACAAGCCCGCGAGCGACGATGGCTCCGGCGCCAGGGGCGCCAACGAGCAGGGTCCGAAGGTGACCCGCCGCGCCCGTGGCGGCGCGGGACGCGCCTCGGCAGCCCCGGAGACCGGCCAGGAGACCGCCACGGATGCCTCCGCCGAGGGCGCCGGCGCTCAGCGTGAGGGCGGACGCGAGACCACCGAGACCCAGGAGGCCCGCGACGCCGGCCAGGGCGAGGAGCGGCGCGGTCGCAACCGCAACCGCACCCGCGACCGTGGCGAGGCCGACGGCCCGTCCCGCCAGGAGCAGGGCGAGCAGGACGGCCAGAAGAACGAGGGCCAGAAGAACGAGAACCAGCGCAAGCAGGGGCAGAAGCAGTCCCAGGGCGAGGGCCAGAAGAAGGACCCCCAGAAGGAGTCCGACGGTCAGAGGCAGGATGGTCAGCGGCAGGACGGCCAGAAGAAGGGCCAGCAGCGGGACCAACAGCGCGACCAGCAGCACCGGGACCAGCAGCGCGACCAGCAGCACCGGGACCAGCAGCACCGGGAGGAGTCCCAGACCCACGGCGCGGACTTCGACGACGACGAGGACGGCGAGGGCGGCAGCCGGCGCAACCGCCGCCGCCGTGGTCGCGAGCGCAACGCGAACCGTCAGGGTGGGCGCAACGAGCCCGACACCACGATTCTCGACGACGACGTCCTGGTCCCGGCTGCGGGCATCCTCGACGTCCTCGACAACTACGCGTTCGTCCGCACCTCGGGCTACCTGCCCGGAGCCGACGACGTCTACCTCTCCCTCTCCATGGTGCGCAAGTACGGCCTGCGTCGCGGCGACGCGGTGGTCGGCCAGGTCCGACAGCCGCGCGAGGGCGAGCGCCGGGAGAAGTTCAACCCGATGGTCCGCATCGACCAGGTTAACGGACTCGACCCGGACGCCGCCAAGGAGCGCCCGGAGTTCGACGAGTTCGTCCCGGTGCACCCCAACAGCCGACTCCGCCTCGAGACCGGTCGGGACAACCTGCTCGGCCGCATCGTCGACGTGCTCGCGCCGATCGGCAAGGGCCAGCGCGGGATGGTGCTCTCCCCGCCGCGCTCGGGCAAGACCCAGGTGCTGCAGACCATCGCGGCCTCGATCCGGCACAACAACCCGGAGTGCCACGTCATGGTGGTGCTGATCGACGAGCGGCCCGAGGAGGTCACCGACTACCAGCGGACGGTCAAGGGTGAGGTCGTCGCCTCGACCTTCGACCGCCCGGCCGCCGACCACGTGCTGCTCGCGGAGCTGGCCGTCGAGCGGGCCAAGCGCCTGGTCGAGATGGGCCATGACGTGGTCGTGCTCCTCGACTCCCTGACCCGACTGGCCCGTGCCTTCAACGTCGCCGCGCCGGGCAGCGGACGTCAGGGCAGCGGGGGAGTGGACGCGGTTGCGCTGCACCCGGCCAAGCGACTCTTCGGGGCGGCGCGCAACGTCGAGGACGGAGGCTCGCTGACGATCCTGGCCACCGCCCTGGTGGAGAGCGGCTCGCCGCTCGACGAGGCCGTCCTCGACGAGTTCAACGACACCGCCAACATGGAGCTGCGTCTGCGCCGTGAGCTGGTCGAGCGTCGCATCTTCCCGCCGGTGGACGTGGTCGACTCCGGTACGCGTCGTGAGGAGCACCTGCTCTCGCCCGAGGAGCAGGCGATCACCTTCAAGCTGCGCAGTGCGCTGATGGACCTCGGTCCGCGCGAGGCGCTTGGTCGTGTGCTGGAGCGGATGGCGACGTCGGCCAACAACGTCGAGTTCCTGACCCAGGTGCAGAAGGCCAGCGAGGCGGAGCTCAGCGGCAACCGGGGCTGACCCCGGAGCCGAACGCAGTTCGCACGTACCACCGGGGGAGCCCGGTGCTGGATACTCCAAATGAGGGAAGTGGGCAGCCAAAGGCTGTTTGCTTCCCTCATTTGGGCTTCTGGCCCCCACCTGGGGTCCTAGGCTCCCGGGCAGGCGGGGGGCCGATGGATCGACTCGGCGTTTGACCCGGACGGCGAGGCACTGCCTCGCTCGACGGCTGGGGGAGGGGACGCATGGCGAGGATTCTGGTTGCGGACGACGACGTCGACATCCGCGAGCTGGTCGAGTTCAAGTTGAGCACGCTGGGGCACGACGTGGTCGCGGTCGCGGACGGGGCCTCGGCGGTTGACGAAGTGCGTCGTGAGCGTCCCGACCTCGCGGTCCTGGACGTGATGATGCCGGGGATGTCGGGGCTGGAGGCGGTCCGGGTCATCCGGGCGGACGAGACGCTCAACGACCTCCCGGTCATCCTGCTCACGGCCCGCGCGCAGGAGTCGGACCGCGAGCACGGCTTCGACTCGGGAGCCGACGACTACATCACCAAGCCGTTCAGTCCGCGCGAGCTGGCGGCCCGGGTCGAGGCGCTGCTCTGCGCGGAGCCACGGACTCACGCCGTGCAGCCGAGCAACGGGCCCGGGGCAGCGCACGGAGAAGGGGAACATTTGGACCCCGACCAGCGTTTGGAACCAATGCCACCAGAGTGGCAGAATCACACGCTGGTACCGGTCCACGTGCAGCACCAGGCTGCACGACCCGGCGACCTCGAGAGGACTGACATGAAGACCGACATCCACCCGGAGTACGTCGAGACCACGGTCACCTGCACCTGTGGCTCCACGTTCACCACCCACAGCACCGTGACCAGCGGCGAGATCCGCTCCGACGTCTGCTCGCAGTGCCACCCGTTCTACACCGGTAAGCAGAAGATCCTCGACACCGGCGGTCGCGTCGCCCGCTTCGAGGCCCGCTACGGCAAGAAGTAGTACCTGCACCGACGCCGGTCCCCGTCCACTCGACGGGTGGCCGGCGTCAGTCATTTCCTCCCCGCCCCGGTGCCCTGCGGGAGCACCGCTGCGGGCCGGCGGCGCGAGCCGCGGCACAGCATCCCGCCACATCGTCAGGAGACACCGTGTTCGAGGCCGTCGAAGGCCTGGTCGAGGAGCAGCAGGATCTGGAGGCCCGTCTGGGAGCCCCGGAGACCCATGCCGACCAACGACTCGCGAAGCAGTTGAACCAGCGCTACAACGAGTTGACCGCCATCGTGACCACCTGGCGGGAGTGGCACACTCTGGCCGACGACATCGAGGCCGCCAAGGAGCTCGCCGGCGACGACCCCGACTTCGCGGACGAGGCCGAGCAGCTCACCCACCGACGTGCCACGGTCGAGGAGCGTCTGCGCCACCTCCTGGTCCCGCGTGAC
>JAZQNT010000588.1:0-4443 GCA_045627505.1 Nocardioides sp. | reverse complement strand
TGGTTCGCAGAACGACATGGCTACGACCCGATTTATGCCGCGCTTTCTGAGGAGGCATCGGAAGCGGATGCCCGCAGTTCGGATCACGTTGGGCGATTCACGCTGCGAATCAAGCGGAGCGGCGGCTTTTGTCCGGACCGCCGGAGAGGCGTGGCTACCGGCCAGATACTCTTGAATCATGACCAATACCACGCAGAGCTTCCAAGTGGCCGTGATCGGTGCGGGCCCGCGGGGGATTTCTGTTGTGGAACGCACCTTGGCCGGGTACTTGGCGTTGCCGCCGGAAACCCGGCCCGCCCTGAAGATCACAGTCTTCGACCCGTTCAATCCCGGGCCGGGCCATGTCTGGCGCACCGGGCAGTCCCGGCTGTTCCTGATGAACACGCCATGCCTCTTTCCCACTGTGGTGCCGGCGGGCGCCACCGCGCTGGACCACCTGGCCACCGCGCTCTACGGCGAGGGCATCACGACGCGCTTCCGCCCGTCGTACTTCCCCTTCACCGAGCCGAGTGCCGAGGTCGACCTGCGCTGCTTCGTCTGCCGCGGGGAGAACCCTGAGGTGACGGCGGAGTGCCGCACCTGCCGCGGTGAGGGCTGGATCGAGTGGGGCGGCTGCGGCGTGGTCAACCCGCGCGTGCTGATCGCCTGCGGCATCGACCCCGAGGTCTACTCCGGTTTCGCGTTCGGCTTCGGCATCGACCGCACCTTCATGTTCCGCCACGGCCTGGACGACCTGCGACCGCTCTTCGAGGGCGACGTCCGGTTCAGCGCCGCCTTCGGCACCGAGATCTGAGGAGAGAACAAGAGATGAAGGCCCCCCTCTCCTGGATCAAGGAGTACGTGGACGTGCCCGAGGGCACGACCACCGAGGAGATCACCAGCCGGCTCACGATGACGGGCCTCAAGCTCGAGGCGATCGACAGCCCCGGCTCGGCCATCACCGGCCCGCTCGTCATCGGCCAGGTCCTGACGCAGGACAAGGAGCCGCAGAAGAACGGCAAGGTCATCAACTGGTGCACCGTCGACGTCGGTGACGCCAACGGCACCGGCGAGCCGCAGGGCATCATCTGCGGTGCGCACAACTTCGGCCCCGGCGACAAGGTCGTCGTGGTGCTGCCCGGGTCGGTGCTCCCCGGCGGCTTCGCCATCTCCGAGCGCAAGACCTACGGCCACCTCTCGGCCGGCATGATCTGCTCGTACTCCGAGCTCGGCATGGCTGCCGACCCCTTTGACTCCGGGGACGGCATCATCGTGCTCCCGGCCGACGCCGGCGCCCCGGGCACCGACGTCCGCTCGATCCTCGGTCTCGACGAGGAGGTCATCGAGTTCGAGGTCAACCCCGACCGCGCCTACGGGCTGAGCCTGCGGGGCATCGCTCGCGACGTCCTGGTCTCGGTGGAGGGCGCGTCCCACTTCCGCGACCCGGCGATCCGCGAGACCCCCGCCGCCAACGACTCCGGACACCCGGTCGTCCTCGAGGACACCACGGGCTGCCCGGTCTTCGTCGCGCGCAAGGTCACCGGCTTCGACCCCCAGGCCCCCACGCCGAAGTTCATCGCCGACCGCCTCGTCGCCGCTGGCATGCGGTCGGTCTCGCTGGCCGTCGACGTCACCAACTACGTGATGCTCGAGACCGGTCGTCCGATCCACGGCTACGACGCCGACAAGCTCCAGGGCGCTCTCGTGGTGCGCCGCGCGAGCGAGGGGGAGAAGCTCGTCACCCTCGACGGCACCGAGCGCACCCTCTCCGCCGAGGACCTGGTCGTCTGCGACGACTCCGGGGCGATCGGCCTGGGCGGCGTGATGGGTGGTGCCACCACCGAGATCGGCGAGGAGACCACTGCGATCGTGGTTGAGTCGGCCCACTGGGACGCCACCTCGATGTTCCGGACCGGCAAGCGGCACAAGATCTCCTCGGAGGCCGGCAAGCGCAACGAGCGTGGCGTCGACCCGACGATCTGCGAGGCTGCGGCCGACCGCGTCGTCGAGCTGCTGGTCGCCCACGGCGGCGCGGTGGCCGACCCGGGCGTGACCGTCGTCGGTGAGCCGCCGGTGATCCCGGCCATCACCGTGGCTGGCGACAAGGCAGCCACGGTCTCCGGCATGGACATCTCCGAGGAGCGGGCCGTCGAGGCCCTGCGCGCGGTCGGCTGTGAGGTGACCGGCACCGGCACCCTCACGGTGACGCCGCCGCCGTGGCGCCCCGACATCACCGACCCGCAGGACACGACCGAGGAAGTCATCCGTCTCGTCGGGTACGACAAGGTTCCCTCCGTCCTTCCGGTCCCGCCGGCGGGCCGTGGCCTGACTCGCGCCCAGCAGCTGCGTCGCCGTTTCTCGCGCACCGTGGCCGCCGAGGGCTTCACCGAGGTCATCACCTTCCCGTTCGTGGGCGAGGCGGACTTCGACCTGATGGGCCTTGCCGCCGACGACGAGCGCCGCAACGCGTTGCGTCTCGAGAACCCCCTCTCGACCGAGGCGCCGTTCATGACCACCACGGTGCTGTCGGGGCTGCTCAAGGCCGCGCAGAAGAACGTCGGCTGGGGCACCTCCTCGTTCGGGATCTTCGAGACCGCCACCGTGACCGTCCCCCAGGGCGGCGCGACCACGATCCTCCCGGTCGACCGTGGTCCGAGCGCGGAGGAGTTCGCCGCGCTGAAGGCGGGCCTCCCGGCCCAGCCGCTGCACCTGGCCGTCGTGGGCGTCGGTGAGGCCGATGGTTCCGGCTGGTGGGGCGAGGGCCGTGCCGTGGAGTGGCTCGACGCCGTTGACGCGGTGCGCGCGGTGGCGGACTCGGTGGGCCTCGAGGTGAGCGCCCGCAACGTTGAGGTGGCCCCGTGGCACCCGGGCCGGTGCGCCGAGCTGTCGGTGAACGGTCGGGTCATCGGTCACGCCGGTGAGCTGCACCCGAAGGTGTGTGCGGCGTACGGCCTGCCCCGCGGCTCGGTGGCCGCCGAGGTCGACCTGGACGTGCTGATCGCCGAAGGCATCGCGCTGCGTCCGGCGCCGACCTTCTCGGTCCAGCCGTTCGCGAAGGAGGACGTCGCCCTCGTCGTGGACGTCTCCGTCCCGGCCAGCGAGGTCGAGGCAGCGCTGCGTGCGGGGGCAGGCGCAGACCTCGAGTCCGTCTCCCTGTTCGACATCTTCACCGGCGAGCAGGTCGGCGAGGGCAAGAAGTCGCTGGCCTATGCGCTCCGTTTCCGCGCAGCCGACCGCACCCTGACCGCCAAGGAGGTCACGGCCTTCCGCGAGGCAGCTGTGGCCTGTGCGGCGGAGAAGGTGGGCGCCGTCCAGCGCTGAGGCGCAGGCGGAGCACGCAACCCTCGTGGAGGACCCGGTCGACGATCGACCGGGTCCTCCGTTTTGGGTAGATGCCGTGACTCTCACCCAAAGGGGGGATCACGCGCATAACCTGCGCTCGTGCTGACAGGGAGAGATCGCGACGCAGTCGACGCCGACCTGCTCGGTGCTGCCTCCCGCGGGGAGAGCGGCCCGGCCAGGCGGTGGGTGACCCTCCGCGGAGCGCTGGCGCTGGCGGTGGCGGCCGGTACGCTCGTGGGCATGGCGACGGCGGTGCCGGCGCACGCCACCGAGGAGGACGCGGAGCCGGTCCGGATCATGCCCTTCGGTGACTCCATCACCCAGGGGTCGGCAGGGGACCACACTTGGCGTTGGTTCCTCGATCGTCACCTGCGCGCCTCAGGTCAGGAGTTCGACTTCGTCGGGCCCCGGCACTCCGTGGCCTCGCTGGAGGGCTGGGCGTGGGAGACCGGCTACGCCGAGGAGGATTTCGACCAGGACCACGCGGGGTGGTGGGGGAACTCCATGGTCTGGCCCCTGGACCCGGGGGTCAGGACGCTCATGGAGGAGTTCCGCCCCCAGGTCGTCGTGCTCAACGGCAGCGCGAATGACGTCGGGTTCTGGAACGAGTCCGCGGACAGGGTGCTGGAGCGACTGCGGCGCTGGGTTGCGGCTGCGCGTGAGGTCAACCCCGGGACCGCTTTCGTGCTCAGCGAGATGACGATCGACGACGCTCCGGGCTACGCCGAGCTGAACGCGTGGTTGCCGTTCCTTGCGCAGGAGTTGGACGAGGAGTCCTCGCCCGTCGTGCTGGCGCGCGCCGCAGCGGGCTTCGTCCCCGCGTCCGGGCCGGGGATGCCCGCCGACACCTGGGACACCAAGCACCCGAACACGTCGGGGTCGCAGAAGATCGCGGCGGCAGTGGCCGATGCCCTGGCCGAGCTCGGTGTGGGCACGCCGTACCCCCGCCCACTGGCCGCGGTGGACGAGGCCCCGGTCCAGGTTCCCCACGCCACGGCGGAGGTGCTGGCCCCGGGGAGCGTCCGCCTGTCGTGGGACGTGGTTCCGGGAGCCACCTCGGTACGGGTGGAGCACCGCAGCCCGGCAGCCCAGCAGGCCTGGGACGTCCTGGCGGACTGGGTG
>JAZQNT010000587.1:0-1635 GCA_045627505.1 Nocardioides sp. | reverse complement strand
CGCAGCGCCCACGGGCAGATCTCGAGCTCGGGGAGGTCGAAGATGTCCATCACGGCCAGGGCGACGAGCGCGCCGGGCACCATCTGGTGGGCGCGGCTCGGCGAGACGCCGGGCAGGTCGGCCATCTTCTCCGGCGGCGTGGCGATCAGCGTCGGCAACCAGGCCTCGAGGTCGTCGCGGCGCAGCGTACGGGGCACGAGGTGGCCCTCCGAGGACGGCGCGGCGCCACAGATGCGCGCCAGCGAGCGGAAGGTCTTGGACGTGGCGGCGGCTCGGTGCGGGGCCCCGTGGCGCAGCAGGTGTCCGGCGTCGCGGGCGATCTCGGAGCGGATGCGGCGACGCAGCAGGCGCAGCGACACCTCGTCGGGCTCGGAGGCACCGAAGAAGTCACGGGCCAGGCGCGCCGCGCCCAGCGGGATCGACCACGCCACGTCCGGGGACTCGTCGGGGCCGCCGGCGATCTCCAGCGACCCGCCCCCGATGTCGAAGACGGCCAGCCGTCCGGCCGACCAGCCGAACCACCGGCGTACGGCCAGGAACGTCAGGCGTGCCTCGTCCTCCCCCGACAGCACCTCGATGCGGGTGCCGGTCTTGTCGGCGACGTGGTCGAGCACCTGGTCGGTGTTGTCGGCCTCGCGCACCGCAGAGGTGGCGAAGGAGAGCATCTCCTCGCACCCCTTGTCCTCGGCGACGTCCATCGCGGCCGCGGTGAAGTCCGTGAGGGCCTCGATCCCGGCCGGCGACATCGAGCCCTCCGGCGTCAGGTGCTCGGCGAGGCGGAGGGGCACCTTGTAGGAGAACGCGGGCAGCGGCGCGGCGCCAGCGTGCGCGTCCACGACGAGCAGGTGGCCCGTGTTGGAACCGATGTCGAGGACGCCCAACCGCATGCTCCCAACCTACCCGGAGGATCGTGCGGATCGAGCCCAGTCGCCCAGAACCTAGAATCGCGAGGTGCCCGAAGTCGACCTCGTCTTTCCCCGCGTCCACGTCGAGTTCGCGGACCCCGCCGACGCCGAGCAGGTCTTCCGGTGCGACCTCACGTGGCTCACCTCGGCGTGGACCTGCATCTTCGGCCAAGGGTGCCCGGGCATCTACGACACCTCCCCCGACGTCGGCTGCTGCACCCTCGGCGCGCACTTCTCCGACGAGGACGACGAGGCCCGCGTGGCCGATTTCGTCGCCCAGCTCACCCCGGAGACCTGGCAGCAGCACCCGGGCCGTGACGTCACCGTCGACGACTGGATCGAGCTGGACGAGGACGGCGACCGCAAGACCAGGACCTCGGAGTTCGAGGGCCAGCAGGCCTGCGTCTTCGCCAACCGCCCCAGCTTCGGACGCGGCGCCGGCTGCGCGCTGCACTCACTGGCCCTCGGCCAGGGACGCAAGCACCTGGAGACCAAGCCCGACGTGTGCTGGCAACTGCCGATCCGGCGGACCTACCGCACCGTCGAGAACCCCGACGACACCTCCTACCTGGAGATCTCGATCGGCGAGTACGAGCGCGCTGGTTGGGGACCCGGCGGGCACGACCTGGACTGGGACTGCACCGGGAACACGGGGGCCCACGTCGCCCCCGGACCGGTGTACCTCACCCCCGCCGACGAACTCACCGAACTCATGGGCGAAGCAAGACGG
>JAZQNT010000586.1:0-4145 GCA_045627505.1 Nocardioides sp. | reverse complement strand
CGCGAAGGAGCTGCGCAAGTCCCCCCGCCGCGGCATGTGCGCCGCGGTGCTCGGCCTGGAGGCGGTCGCACTGGGCCTGATGACGCCGGTGCTGATCACCGTCACCGACGTCTCCGTCCCGCTCGCCCTGGTGGTCGGTCTGGGGCTGTGCGTCCTGTCCATCGTCACCGCCGGCATGCTGCGGGCGGAGTGGGGCTACTGGGTGGGGGGCGCGATCCAGGTGGCCGCGGTCCTGGTCGGTTTCTGGATCCCGGCGATGTTCTTCCTGGGCGGCATCTTCGCCCTCTGCTGGTTCGGCTCGGACGCACTGGGCCGCAAGATCGAGCGGGAGAAGCGCGAGGCCTGGCTGGCCTGGGTGGACGAGCAGAACGCCGCCGGGAGCACGGGTACCTCCCAGGCCTGACGGCCGCAGGAGGCCGGCCCCGCTGCATGCCCCGCTGCATGCCCCGGTGAATGCACGGGTGAATGCACGGGTGGCCGGACGAGCCATATCGATCGATGCTCGATAGGCTGGGTCCATGACCCAGCGCACCCTCGTCCTGCTCAAGCCCGACGCCGTGAAGCGCGGCCTCGTCGGCGACATCCTGTCCCGCTTCGAGGGGAAGGGCCTGCAGCTGGTCGCGATGGAGCTGCGCACCATCGACGCCGCGCAGGCAGACGCCCACTACGCCGAGCACGTCGAGCGCGACTTCTACCCGCCGCTGCGCGACTTCGTGACGTCGGGGCCGCTCGTCGCCCTGGTGCTCGAGGGGGACGAGGCGATCGAGGTCGTCCGCGTGCTCAACGGCGCCACCGACGGGCGCAAGGCCGCCCCCGGCACCATCCGCGGCGACTTCTCCCTCTCCAACCGCGAGAACCTGGTCCACGGCTCGGACTCGCCGGAGTCGGCGCAGCGCGAGATCGCCCTCTGGTTCCCGGGCCTCTGAGCCGCACCGTGAACGAACACGCACGTCCCGGAGATCGCTTGGCCGACTGGCTGGACGATCTCGGACTGCTCGATGCCCTCGAGGACGCAGGACTGCCCAAGGTGGTCCGCGGCGCCGACGGTCGCGCGTACTGGCAGGCCCGGGCCACCGGCGAGCCGCTGTCCGACGCCGAGGTCGAGGCGCTCGAGGCGCAGCTGCGTCAGCAGGGGGACAACCCCGAGCACGCGGTCCCGCTGGCGCTCGTGCTGCTCACCCGCCGGGCTCGGCTCCGCAGGGAGCTGTTGCGCACGCCCACCCACGAGTACGCCTCGCTCGCCGAGCTCCGGGGCGCGAGCGTGAACGCCACTCGGTTCCAGGTGGTCAAGGCCGCTGGCGCCCACGAGCTGCTCGTGGTGGTCTCCGGCGCCGACACCCTGGTCCCCGCCTTCCAGCTGGACGCTGCCGGTCAGGTGCGTGAGGAACTGCGCCCGGTGCTCCGCGCCCTGCTGGGGGCAGGCATGGACCCGTGGAACGTGTGGGCCTGGCTCACCCAGCCGGCGGCGCTCCTGGGCGGTGACGTCCCCGAGCAGCTGGCTGCGGACCCCGAGGAGGCTGCGCTGGTGGCGCACGCCGCCAAGCGCCTGGCCGACCGGGTCACGGCAGACCCGGACGCCCCGGTGAAGCCGGTGGTCGTGCCGAAGGCTTCCGCCCTCCCCACCAAGAACGCAGCGGTCGCCGCCGGCGGAGGCTGTGGCTGCGACGGGGACCACTGACCCTGACGTCTGGCGAGGGCCCCGGCCGAGCGGCCGGGGCCCTTCCGCGTCCGGCTGGGGGATCGCCGGGGGATCGCTGGGGATCGCCGACCCGAGACGGAAGCCCGAGGTCGCTCGCGACCCGGGCGCGTGTCCTCCGAGGTTCGCCGCCGCTCGAAAACTAGGCTGAGGCCTGGTTGCGACCCGCCGCGACCGACACTTCCCGGATCCACCAGCGAGGGCTAGAGAACTCATGGCGAACAGCGTGATCGGCCGCGACATGGCAGTTGACCTGGGTACGGCCAACACGCTGGTCTACGTACGTGGCAAGGGCGTCGTCCTCGACGAGCCCAGCGTGGTGGCGATGAACACCACGACCGGCGAGGTGCTCGCCGTGGGCCACGAGGCGAAGCGGATGATCGGCCGTACCCCCGAGGCGATCGAGGCGATCCGCCCGCTCAAGGACGGTGTGATCGCCGACTTCGACGCCACCGAGCAGATGCTGCGGCACTTCATCGCGCAGGTGCACCGTCGCCGGTACTTCGCCAAGCCCCGGATGGTCATCTGCGTCCCCAGCGGGATCACCGCCGTCGAGCAGCGCGCGGTCAAGGAGGCGGCGTACTCCGCCGGCGCCCGCCGGGTCTACGTCGTCGAGGAGCCGATGGCCGCCGCGATCGGTGCCGGCCTGCCGGTGCACGAGGCGACCGGGAACATGGTCGTCGACGTGGGCGGCGGCACCACCGAGGTGGCCGTCATCTCGCTCGGTGGCATCGTCACCAGCCGCAGCGTCCGCACCGCGGGTGACGACCTCGACCAGGCGATCGTGAGCTGGATGAAGAAGACGCACTCCCTGATGCTCGGTGAGCGCACCGCCGAGGAGGTCAAGATGTCCCTGGGCTCGGCCTTCCCGCTTCCCCAGGAGGTGGAGGCCGAGATCCGCGGGCGTGACATGGTCTCCGGCCTGCCGCGGACCGTGACCGTCTCCACGAGCGACGTCCGGCACGCCCTGGAGGAGCAGATCGTCGACATCATCGACGCGGTGCGCCTCACCCTCGACCAGACACCCCCGGAGCTGGCCGGCGACATCATGGACCGCGGCATCGTCCTGACCGGCGGCGGGGCGTTGCTCCGTGGCCTCGACGAGCGGCTCCGCCACGAGACCGGCATGCCGGTGCACGTGGCGGAGAACCCGCTGGAGTCCGTCGCGTTCGGCGCGGGCCGCTGCGTGGAGGAGTTCGAGGCCCTGCAGCAGGTGCTCGTCTCCGAGCAGCGGAGGTACTGATGTCGCTGCGCAGTCCCCAGCGACCCGCCTCCGCCCGCGTCTCCGCCCGAGCCGGCGCCCCTCGGCGCTGGCGCTCGGAGGACGACCGTTCGCGTGGACCGCGGGCCACGTTGCTGGCGCTCGTCCTTGCCGCCGCAACGCTGATGGTGCTCGACCACCAGGGCAGCGACACCTCCCCGCTGGACCCGGTGCGGGAGGTGGCCGGCGACGTGTTCGGGCCGATCGAGAAGGTCACTGACGCCACCGTGCGTCCGGTCGCCGCGATCTCCGACTTCTTCACCACCCGTTCGTCGCTGCGTGAGCGGGTCGAGGCGCTCGAGGCAGAGAACACCGCGCTGCGTGAGCAGACGGCGACCCAGAGCTACGACGCCAACCTGTTGGCCGAGTTCGAGTCGCTCACCACGGCTGCTGCCGACCTCGGTCGCACCCTGGTGCCGGCCCGGGTGATCGGTCACGGCGCGGCGCAGACGTTCAGCGAGACCGTCACCATCGACGCGGGCAGCGACGCCGGGCTGGGCCCGGACATGACGGTTGTCAACGGCGACGGCCTGGTGGGCCGCGTGCTGCGGGTGAGCCGCAGCACCGCAACCGTCCTGCTGGTCGTCGACCCGCAGTCGGTGGT
Organism: Nocardioides sp.; assembly: GCA_045627505.1. GTDB lineage: Bacteria > Actinomycetota > Actinomycetes > Propionibacteriales > Nocardioidaceae > Nocardioides. The sequence goes on along the minus strand of JAZQNT010000586.1, from coordinate 584 downwards.
CGGTGGCCGGATCGGCGAGTCGATGAAGGTCGGCTTCCTCAAGGGGCGCGGTGAGTTGGGCGAGCAGGAACGTCTGGACCTCGAGCTGCTCGACTCCAAGCACCTCCCCTCACGCGGTGACTCCGTGGTGAGTTGGGGCAGCGACGGCGGCGGACCCTACGTCCCGGGCGTCCCGGTGGGACGGGTGACCGAGGTGTACGCCAGCGTCCGCGACCAGTCGCAGCGTGTGGTGATCGATCCCTATGTCGACTTCTCGAGTCTGGACGTGGTCGGGGTCGTGGTGCCCACTGGCAACCAGAGTGACCGGGCACTGGTCCGGACGGACGGAGGGATCGGATGAGCGCCGCTCGTCCAGTGTTCGGGGTGGTGGCGCTGGTCGTCGCCCTCGCACTGCAGATCTCGTTGCTGCCACACGCGGCCTGGAACGGCGTCGTCCCCAACCTGGTCCTGTTGGTCGTGGTGGCGGCAGCTCTCACCTGCTCGCCCCGCCAGTCGCTGCTGCTCGCCTTCACCGGTGGAGTCATGCTCGACCTGGTGCCCCCCGCCGACCACTACGCCGGCCGTTGGGCGCTCGCCCTGGTCCT
>JAZQNT010000585.1:0-5858 GCA_045627505.1 Nocardioides sp. | reverse complement strand
TGTCCCTCTCTATTGTCTTCCTAAGACCGCTTGGCCTCCGACTTATCGCGGCGCACCTGCACCAGCACGTGGTGCCGCGCTGGGTGGGCGACGCGAACTTCATCACGGTCACCGGCAACACCAAGGTGATCCCGCAGCTGCTCACCCAGACACGCGACCTGCTGGCCGAGGCCTGGGTGTGAGCGCGTCCGCCGACCGCCAGCCCTCGAGCCTCTCCGACGTGGAGCTGGCGCGGGAGCTGGTGGTCGGCGGCGTCTCCACCGCCTTCGGGCACTGGCTGGCGGCGCGCTGCTCGGGAGGGGTGAGGACCAAGTCCAACTCCACCGACGTGGTCACGATCGCGGACGAGGCGGCGGAGCGGGGCATGGTCGAGCTGCTGGCGCTCCACCGTCCGCAGGACGCGGTGGTGGGGGAGGAGGGTGCATTCCGACCCGGGACGTCCGGGCGCACCTGGGTCCTCGACCCGCTCGACGGCACCTACAACTTCACCCGATCCTCCGAACGCTGGTGCAGTGCCGCTGCCCTCGTCGAGGGGGACCGTCCGGTGCTGGGGGCGGTCTCGGGCGGGGGCGCCGCCCGGGTCTGGACCGGCGGCGTCGGCGTGCCCGCCACCGAGGACGGGGAGCCCCTGCCTGACCTGGCGGACGTGCCACTCGCGCGGGCGTGCCTGCTGACGTACCTGCACCCGCCGCACCAGGGGACTGCCGTGGGCAGGCGCTGGACCCGGCTGGTGGGGGCGGCTGCGACCTGGCGTTCCACCGGTTCCGGCAGCCTGGACGCCGTCGACGTGGCGGCAGGGCGGGCCGAGCTCTCGGTGCAGCACAGCGTTCCGCTGTGGGACAGCGCGCCGGGTGAGGCGCTGGTTCGCGCGGTGGGTGGCGTGAGCTCCCGGCTCCGGGCGGACGGCGTCGAGTGGTTCCTGCTCGGCGCGCCGAGCGCCGTCGCAGAAGCGGAATCCCTGCTCCGGGGCGAGTAGCCTCACCTCTCGTGCTCGACAGGTTCAAGAACTTCTGGCAGGGCGTCATGCTGGCGCCGATCGTCGACCTGCTCATCCGGTTGCGGGTGAGCCCGGACGTGGTGACCCTCGTCGGCACGATCGGTGTCTGCGCCGGAGCCCTCGTCTTCTTCCCCCAGGGCATGCTCGTCACGGGTTGCCTGGTGGTCACACTCTTCGTGTTCTCCGACATGATCGATGGGGCGATGGCCCGCAAGTCGGGTCGGGTCTCGGTGTTCGGGAACTTCTTCGACTCCACCCTGGACCGGTTCGGTGACGCTGCAATCTTCGGCGGTCTGGCCCTCTACTTCGCGCACTCCGGCGACAGTGACCTCTACCTCGCCGTCGCCCTCTACTGCCTGGTGATGGGTTCCGTCACCTCCTACGCCCGGGCCAAGGCCGAGTCGTTGGGCCTGGACGCCAAGGGCGGCATCGCCGAACGCGCAGACCGACTGGTGGCGGTGCTGGTGCTGACGTTCTTCGGCGGCGTCTTCGGTTCGGATCTTCCGCTGCAGGTCGTGCTGTGGGCACTGGCCTTCGCGAGCACCTACACCGTCGGCTTCAGGATCATGAAGGTGCGACGTCAGGCCTTGGCGCTCGACGCCCCTGCGCGCGACTGACGCTCCGCTCGGGTTGCCCCGGGCCTACGAGATCTCGTCCGCGGACCGGACCCCACCTGAACACCGTTCAGTTCGGGGCTAGGCTGCGGCGCATGACTACCACCGTCTCCACCCAGTCCACGGCCTCCGGCCCCTCTCCTGTCGTCGCCGCACCGGTCGAGGGCTCGGTCCTCACTGCCACCACCCGCGTGAAGCGGGGCATGGCAGAGATGCTCAAGGGCGGGGTGATCATGGACGTGGTCACCCCCGAGCAGGCGAAGATTGCCGAGGACGCCGGAGCTGTCGCGGTGATGGCTCTGGAGCGGGTCCCGGCGGACATCCGGGCCCAGGGTGGCGTGTCGCGGATGAGCGACCCCGACATGATTGACGGCATCATCGACGCCGTCTCGATCCCGGTCATGGCCAAGTCGCGCATCGGTCACTTCGTCGAGGCGCAGGTGCTGCAGGCCCTCGGTGTCGACTACATCGACGGGTCCGAGGTCCTGGCGCCGGCCGACTACGCCCACCACACGGACAAGTGGGCCTTCCGGGTCCCGTTCGTCTGCGGGGCGACGAACCTGGGGGAGGCGCTGCGCCGTATCACCGAGGGCGCCGCGATGATCCGGTCCAAGGGTGAGGCGGGCACCGGTGACGTCTCGAACGCGGTCACCCACATGCGTGCCATTCGCTCCGAGATCGCGCGTCTCGGCTCCCTGCCCGCAGATGAGCTCTACGTGGCGGCGAAGGAGCTGCAGGCGCCCCACGACCTCGTGGTCGAGGTGGCGCGGACCGGACAGTTGCCGGTGGTCCTCTTCAGCGCCGGTGGTGTGGCCACGCCGGCCGACGCCGCGCTGATGATGCAGCTGGGTGCGGACGGCGTGTTCGTGGGCTCGGGCATCTTCAAGTCGGGCGACCCGGCGAAGCGCGCCGCCGCCATCGTGCGTGCCACTGCGTTCCATGACGACCCGGAGGTCCTGGCCGAGGTCAGCCGCGGTCTCGGTGAAGCGATGGTGGGCATCAACGTCGACGAGCTGCCGGTCGGTCACCGGTTGGCCGAGCGCGGCTGGTGACGACTCGGGCGGCGCGTGCGGCTGTGTTCGCGTGCGCCGCCGGGCTGTGCTCCCGCAACGCCCCTGACGTGTTCCTCGGGGCGGTCCGCCCTAGGATCGGTGGCGGCTCCCGGGATCGAGGTCCGGGAACGGTGGTGTGAAGGACGGTGCAACGGTGAGCGAAGGGCGCGTCGAGCGGGAGCTGCGTGACACCGCGCGTCTCATGGTCCGGGCAGGACTCGTCCCGGCGGACCAGCAGGAGGCCGCACTGGTGCGCGTGGTCGCGGACCTGATGCCCGACACCGACCCCACCGTCCTGACCAAGGCGTGGTTGCACGCCGCCCGCCGCCAGCACGCACAGGAGGCTGCTGGGTGGGTCAGCCCCACCGACCATGACCGCCTGAGGGCTGCGATGACGGAGTGTGCGCGTCATGGCGTCGCGGTGCTCGCCGGTGTGGACGACATGGCAATGGTGCGACAGCGCGTGGAGAGCGCTGATCTGCCCCTGCGTGGAGTGATCTGGTTCTCCGAGCAGGCGGTGTGGCAGGCGATCGACCACGGCTCCCTGGCGGCCGGGCTGCGTCACGGCCAGGGGCACCCGGTGCAGCCGGGGGACGAGCTGGCGCAGGCGGTGTTGGGCTGCATGGAGCGGCACGGCCTGGTGGCACGCGTGCGACCCGGGATCCTCGACGTCGCCTGTCGCTGGCAGCGTCGGGTCTGAGCGGAGGGTCCACCAGGTCCACGTGGTCTGGCCCGGAGCGGGGACGGGCCCTCGCTGGCGCCGGGAACACCGGAAAAGACCCCGCCCGAAAAGACCCCGCCCGAAAAGACCCCGCCCGAAATGACCCTGCCGGAAATGACTCCGCCGGAAATGACTGAGGGGCCCCGAAGGGCCCCTCAGCGTGCGCGGTGCGGGTGGTCTCAGCCCTCGACGTTGCTGGTCAACGCCGCCACGAAGTCCTTGGCCTGGGCCTTGGTGGCCGCGTCGGCGAAGTCGCCCTCGGCGGTGAAGGTCCGCTCGGCCACGGTCAGGTTGAACTGGGACTCGAGAACCTTGGCCTCGCCGAATGCGAGCACGTCGGCGACGTGGTTCGCGGCCGGGACGCCACCGTGGCCGGAGGGGGAGGCGGAGGCGATGGCGACCGTCTTGCCGGCGAAGGAGTTGTTGCCCCACGGGCGGGAGGACCAGTCGAGCGCGTTCTTCAGGGCGCCCGGCAGGGAGTTGTTGAAGGTCGGGGTGACCACCACCAGGGCGTCAGCTGCCTCGATGGCCTTCTTGAACTCGGTCGCGGCGGCCGGGAACTCCACCTCGGCGTCCTGGGAGTAGAACGGCAGCTCGGCGATCGCGATCTCGGAGAACTCGACGCCCTCGGGCGCGTTCTTCTTCACGGCCTCGAACGCCGCCCGGTTGAGGGAGGTCGAGGACAGGGATCCGATGATGTAGCCGATCTTCACGGTCACAGTGGTACTCCTCAGGCAGGTGATTGAGTGTTCAATTGCCTATAACGACGAGGCCTGCCTCCGCATTCCCGCTCGGCCCGGATCGGTGGCGTGGCGCGTATCACCATGCCGGGGTTGGGCCATCGCGCAACGGGCGCCGCGGATCGACTAACGTGCCGCACGTGAACACCGTTCAGGTCGGAGTCCTCTCGCTTCAGGGCGACGTGCGTGAGCACGTCGCGGCGCTGCAGGCGGTGGGAGCCGTCCCGGTTCCCGTGCGAAGGGCGCACGAGATGACAGGACTGGCGGGCCTGGTGCTGCCGGGAGGCGAGTCCACTGCGATCGCTCGGCTGGCGGAGCAGTTCGGGCTCCTGGCCCCCCTGCGAGCCGCGGTGGCCGCTGGGTTGCCCTGTTTCGGCACGTGTGCGGGGATGGTGCTCCTGGCCGATCGGTTGGAAGGCGGGGCCGCGGGGCAGCAGGTCCTCGGGGGGATCGACATGACCGTGCGCCGCAACGGTTTCGGGCGGCAGGTGGACTCCTTCGAGGAGGAGCTGGACGTGGTGGGGATCGAGGGTCCGGTGGGCGGCGTCTTCATCCGGGCGCCGTGGGTGGTCGAGGTGGGGGACGGCGTCGAGGTGCTGGCGTCTTCGTCCCGGACCTCCGGTGACCGTGCGACGTCGCCGAGCGGTGGCGGTAGGATCGTCGCGGTTCGGCAGGGCGTCCACATGGCCACCTCCTTTCATCCGGAGGTAGGTGGGGACCCGCGCCTGCACCGGTTGTTCCTCGACCGGGTGCGCGCAGCCTGACCGGACGCCGGAGCAGACGAGACGGAAGAGGGACCCATGTCAGGGCACTCCAAGTGGGCGACCACGAAGCACAAGAAGGCCGCGATCGACGCCAAGCGCGGCAAGCTCTTCGCCAAGCTGATCAAGAACATCGAGATCGCGGCGAAGATGGGGGGCCCCGACCCCGCCGGCAACCCGACGCTCTTCGACGCCATCCAGAAGGCCAAGAAGCAGTCGGTGCCCAACAAGAACATCGACTCCGCGGTCAAGCGCGGTGGCGGCGTCGACGGTGGCGGCGTCAACTACGAGTCGATCACCTACGAGGTCTACGGCGCCGCAGGTGTCGGCCTGCTCGTCGAGTGCCTGACCGACAACAAGAACCGTGCCGCCATGGAGGTCCGCACCGCGGTCAGCCGCAACGGCGGCACCATGGCCGACCCCGGTTCGGTCTCCCGCCTCTACGAGCGCAAGGGCGTCGTCATCGTCGCCAAGGCGCAGGAGGGCAAGGAGGTCACCGAGGACGACGTCCTCGAGGCCACGCTCGACGCGGGCGCGGACGAGGTCAACGACCACGGCGAGAACCTCCAGGTGCTGTCCGAGCCCAACGACGTGGTCGCCGTCCGCTCCGCGCTCCAGGACGCCGGGCTGGACTACGAGTCCGCCGAGGTGGAGTTCGTCGCCAGCCTCGACATCCCGGTCGACGCCGAGGCGGCGGGCAAGGTCTTCAAGCTGATCGACGCGCTCGAGGACCTGGACGACGTGCAGAACGTCTTCAGCAACGTCGACGTCTCCGAAGAGGTCATGGCGCAGCTCGACGCCGAGTGACGTGCGGCTGGCGCCCCTGACGGGCGCCGGTCTGTGCTGGTCGGCCGGTGCTGGTCGGTCGGTGCTGGGACGTGGGCCTCGGGGTGGCCACCCCGGGGCCCCCGACGCGTCTGGGGCGGGCCGCCGTGTCACCCGAACGGCGACCTTGGGCGCGTCAGGGCCCCGC
>JAZQNT010000584.1:0-7950 GCA_045627505.1 Nocardioides sp. | reverse complement strand
ATATTATGCCATTGCCACGATGCTTCCTGTTGATAAGGTTATTGGTAAGATATACCCACTGTTCGCGTTCTCGCTGATATTCATGGCTGTGGCTCTTCTCGTTGTGCTTTTCATCAAGATGCCGGTGTTGCCGGAAGTGTGGGATGGTGTTACCGCTAACCTGGGAGAGGAGAAATTAGGTATAAAGAACTCAGATCCTCTGTTCCCTGCACTCTTCATAACCATAGCCTGCGGTGCAATAAGTGGTTTCCACTCCACGCAGTCGCCGTTGATGGCACGCTGCATAAAGAGCGAGAAGCAGGGTAGGGCAGTGTTCTACGGCTCTATGATTACGGAAGGCATTATTGCGTTGATATGGTGTACAGCAAGCAGTTGGTTCTTCTATAACGAAGGCTGGAGAGAAGTATGCACTCCTGAGGTTATTGCGGAATTCACGGGGCAGACGGAAAAGACCGTAACACAGTTCTTCTCTGCGCCAACTGTGGTAATGCATATTTGTAACGGCTGGCTTGGCGCATTTGGTGGCGTCTTGGCTGTCCTTGGTGTAGTAGCTGCTCCTATCACAAGCGGTGATACTGCATTGCGAAGCGCTCGTCTTATTGTTGCAGAGACTTTGCACATCAATCAAACGAAGATTGGCAAGCGCTTGCTCGTCAGCATTCCTATATTCTTAATTGTCATAGCTTTAATAGCATGGCAAGTTGATAATCCGGATAGTTTCAACGTTATATGGAAGTATTTCGGATGGGCTAACCAGACGTTGGCTGTAGTTACCTTGTGGACCATTACCGTTTATTTGGTTAAACACAATAAACCATATTGGTTTGTGTTGATTCCGTCAATGTTCATGACCGTCGTTTCGGTTTCGTTCATCATGGTAAGTAAGACGGCATTGAATTTGCCTGCAACGCTGAGCTACGTCGTTGCTGTTGTCGTTGCATTTATATTCGCAGCCTTGTTCTTCAGATGGAAGACGAAGTTTGATAAAAACAAGTAAAATGTTTTATAAAAAAATCGGCTGGCATCGATGAGTAAATTCCAAATGGAACAACTCTGGATGCCAGCCGATTTGTTTGTTGTATGTGCTAAATTATATAATTTCCATTTCCTGGAATATTCCCTTGAGAATGCTTACGGCGCGGTCAACCTGCTCCTTTGTATGTGTTGCCATAAGTGCAAAACGTACCAGGGTGTCTGTCGGTGCACATGCTGGTGGTACTACAGGGTTAATGAATACGCCACGGTTGAATGCCTCTGCCGTTACTGCGAATGTCTTTTCCATATCGCGTATATAAAGAGGAATGATAGGAGACTCTGTGTCACCAATCTCGAAACCTTCTTCCTTGAAACGTGAAAGAGCATAATTGGTTACTTCCCACAATGCTGCAATACGCTCTGGCTCATTCTGTATGATATGCAGCGCACACTGTGCTGCTGCCGTTGCTGCCGGTGTGTTTGATGCAGAGAAAATGTATGTGCGTGATGTGTGACGGAGATAATTGATTGTATCCCAGTCGCCTGCGATGAATCCGCCTATTGATGCAAGTGACTTTGAGAACCGGCGCTGGGCAGCCGATCCGCCTCACTCAACGCCGCATCCCTCGTCGATGACGCCTGCACCGGGACCTGCTCCTTCTCACTCGAACTCAGTGCGACCCCGCTCGGTGTCGGCGCATGGAGCGTCTCGACCACGTCCGACTCCGGCCTGACGCTCGCCTCTCCGGCCACTCTCATCGTGTCCCCCTCCGGCACGAGCAGCCTGACGGTGGACGCAACCCTGACCGGGGTCGCCCCCGACACCTGGCGCTTCGGGACGGTCACCCTGACGCCGCCAGCCGGTTCGACCGCCTCCACGGCTCGCATTCCCGTGGCCGCGCGCGACGCTGGCGCTGACGTGCCAGCGGCGGTGAGTGTGCGTGCATCCCGACCTGACGGTTCCGTGGCCGTCACCTCGCGCTTCGCCGATCCTGCGACAGCCGCTGACGCAACCGTCACGGCCCAGGGAATGTCACGCGGCCCTGCCGTCACCCAGACGGTCCAACAGTCCCTGTACACCAGTGCTTACGACTCGCGCGCGAGCCTCACGAAGACCCCGTTGAACGTCCCGCCGGGAACGTCCCGAGCCATCGTCGAGATCGACTCCCCGGCGCCGGACATCGACCTCTACGTCGGTACGGGCAACACACCGACCGCTGCTACGCAGGTGTGTGCATCCGCGACCGCAAGTAGTCAGGAGACCTGCGACCTCCTGGTCAACGTGGCCAGTGGGTTCACCGGGTGGATCGGCGTGCACGGCTACGATGTGGGCGCAGGCAGTGCCGAGTACGAACTGCGCATCACGTTCGTCGGTGAGGACGACGACACCCTCACCGCCGACGCAGAGGTACAGGACAAGGAGGTCACGACGACCGTTGCCTGGCAGGACGATCGCATCGAGCGCGGCCAAGTCTGGTACGGCATGATCACCACCACCGCTGGAAAGGACACGTACCGGACGCCGTTGACGCTGGGACGAACAAGTACGGACGTCGTCCGTAGCCAGTCGGCATCGACCGCATCCTTCGGAGCGTCGGTCACCCACACGGTGGCCTTCACCCCGACGGTCAGCAATGTCGAGCAGACGTACGAGTTCTCCGAGACTCTCCCGAACGGTGTGACCCGGGTCGCCGTCCTGGAGGAGCCGGCACCGCTGACCCACGACGGGGCCACCACGACGTGGCGGATCACCGTGCCCCCCGGCTCCTCGGAGACCGTGCGGTACGTCTACACCGCGAAGGCCACTGACAACGACCTCCTCGACGGCGCAGAGCTGCAGCACACAGCCACGCACCGACGCCTCGGCGGTACGGCACGCACCGACGTCGCATCCGTGGTGCTGCAGATGACCGATGCTCCCCTCGTCCAACCCCTGACCTCCGTCGGTGAGGGCGTGCGCGAGGTCTCGGTGGCACTCGAGCGGGACTGGACCCTCGCCCTGCTTGATGACAACATCGCGACCTCGCGACTCGACGTCGACGGCGGCAGCTACAGTGTCGAGCCGGGCGGCGTACTGCGCTTCACTCCGACTGCCGGACGCCACGGAGACGCATCGCCGGTCTCCTACCGGGTGACCGATGCCGTCGGCCGCCACGCCTCGTCCACGTTCGCTGCCACCGTGTGGCCCACGGCCCCCGGCGTCCAGGACAAATCGACGCGTGGGGGCGCATCGCAGCGCGTGAGCGTGACAGTGGATCCCTGGCAGCGTCTGTCTCTGCTCGACGGCTCACGGGCCACCGACCGACTGACCACCTCAGCTGGCACCTACACCGTGGCTGGCAACGACCTGACCTTCGAAGGCGCTCGAGGTGTGTCAGGCCCTGCATCCCCGGTGCGGTTCAGGGTCAGTGACTCCTACGGGCGCTCGTCCGAGAGCACCTGGTCGCTGATCGTGGACGGGGCAGTGCCCAGCCCGGCGCCGACTCCAGGTCCGGGAGCGGGAACGGGAACGACGCCGGACACAGGGACGGGAACGGCACCCCAGCCGACGACCCGTCCGACGCCCACGGCGAAGCCCACTCCGCATCCCACGGCCAAGCCCGCGCCCAAGGCGGTTGCCAAGGCGAGGACGAAGCTCACGGTGAAGCTGAGCAAGAAGATCCAACGACGAGGCAAGACCCCGGCCACTGCACGCATCACCGTGAAGTCGGCCAAGGGACAGGCCAAGGGCAAGGTCTTCGTCCGGGTCAACGGCAAGCTGACCAAGACGATCAAGGTCAGCAAGAACCGCACCGTCCGGGTGAAGCTCTCCAAGAAGCTCACCCGCGGCAGGAAGACCGTCCGCGTCACCTTCGTTCCCGCAGCCACCGGCCCGAGCAAGAAGGCCACGGCCAGGATCACCCTGCGGGTCAAGCGCTGACCTGACCAGCAAGGAGCCCGGTCGCCGTCCCCGGCGGCCGGGCTCCTTCCGTCTTCATCGACCTCGTTGGTCAGGCAGGTCGTGCTCCGACCGTCCGCAAGGACGACGAAGGCCCGCCCACCCCGAAGGGTGGACGGGCCCCACTCGACTGACGGAGTGCGTCAGACGCGTGCGTCAGGCAGCGGCGACGGTGACCTTCACCTGAGCGGTGACGTCCTCGTGCAGCTTGACCGACACGGTGTAGTCGCCGAGCGACTTGACCGGGTTGCCGATCACCACGGTGCGCTTGTCGATCGACTCGCCGGCGGCCTCGGAGATGGCCTGGGCGAAGTCGGCGACGGTGACGGCACCGAACAGGCGGCCGGCCTCGCCGGCGCGGACCTTGAGCACGACCTTGGCGCCCTCGATCTTGCCCTTGATCTCGGCAGCGTGCGCGGCGTCGCGCACGGCGCGAGCCTTGCGAGCAGTCTGGATCGCGTCGACGGTCTTCTCGCCGCCCTTGGTCCAGCGGATGGCGTCGCCGCGCGGGATCAGGTAATTACGGCCGTAGCCGTTCTTCACCTCGACGATGTCACCGGCGGAACCGAGGCCGGTCACTTCCTGGGTCAGGATGAGCTTCATGTTCCTGGCTCCCTTCAGCGTCCGGTGGAGGTGTACGGGAGCAGGGCGACCTCGCGGGCGTTCTTGACCGCCATGGCAACGTCGCGCTGGTGCTGGACGCAGTTACCGGTCACACGACGCGCGCGGATCTTGCCACGGTCGGAGATGAACTTGCGGAGGAGAGCGGTGTCCTTGTAGTCGACACCGGTCGCCTTCTCCTTGCAGAACTGGCAAACCTTCTTCTTGGGCTTGCGAATCACTGCCTTGGCCATTGTGGTGCTTCCTTTCTAGAAGCCCGGCCTGAGCCGGAATGGTTGAGGTGTATTCGGGAAACTGCTGGATCAGAACGGGGGCTCGTCGCCGCCGACACCGGGGGCGCCCCACGGGTCGGGAGCGCCGCCCTGCGGGGCACCGTAGTTGCCGCCCTGCGGCTGCTGCGGTGCCTGCTGGGCCCAAGGGTCCTGCTGCGCCGGGGCACCACCCTGGGGGGCGCCGTAGTTGCCGCCGCCCTGGGGAGCACCGCCGCCGAAGCCGCCGCCACCGAAGTTGCCGTTGCCGCCACCACGGGAGGCACGGGTCACCTTGGCGGTGGCGTACTTGAGCGAGGGACCGATCTCTTCGACCTCAAGCTCCATGACGGAGCGCTTCTGGCCCTCACGGTCCTCGTAGGAGCGCTGCTTGAGGCGACCCTGCACCACCACGCGCATGCCCTTCTGGAGCGACTCGGCCACGTTCTCAGCGGCCTGGCGCCAGATGGAGCACGAGAGGAAGAGGGCTTCGCCGTCCTTCCACTCGTTCGTCGCGCGGTCGAGCGTCCGGGGGGTCGAGGCGATCCGGAAGTTGGCCACGGGGGCACCCGAGGGGGTGAATCGCAGCTCCGGGTCGTCGACCAGGTTGCCGACCACGGTGATGACGGTCTCGCCTGCCATGTCAGGACTCCCTTTTCTGATCCATCAGAGGTTGGTGCGGTTGTTCACCGCTGCGCGTCGAACGACATCGTTGCCGATGCCACCGACACTGGTGAAGAAAACGTCAGGGCTCAGCGATTGCCCGGGCGAATGACCTTCGTGCGCAGGATGGACTCGTTGAGGGTCAGCTGGCGGTCCAGCTCCTTGACGGTCGCCGGAGCGGCAGTCAGGGACAGGACGGCGTAGATGCCCTCGGCGTTCTTCTTGATCTCGTAAGCGAGACGACGACGTCCCCAGACGTCAACCTTGTCGACGGTGCCACCGTCGCCGGTGATGACGCCAAGGTACTTCTCGAGGGACGGCTCGACAGTGCGCTCGTCGATGCTGGGCTCGAGGATGACCATCACTTCGTATGCACGCATAGCGGGTCTCCACCTCCTGTGGACTCATACGGCCACGGACTTTCCGTGGCAGGAGGGCTTGCGTTCACGGGTCCCGACTACGGACGCCGGACCGTGAGTGTCCGCTGACGCCCCACAAGGGACGGCACACGGACAACTGCCTCAGGCTACCAGCGCCGAGAGCGCCGGGTGGAATCCCTGAGGTGCTGGTCAGGACCACCCTCGCAGGTCGGGGCAGCGCCCGTGACCTGCTCCTGCTGGCCTGTGGACGAGGCCGACGCGAGGCCACCGGACGCCCCTAGGTTCGGGGGGTGACCAGGCCCGACCTCCCGCGCCCCAGAGGGGCCTCCCCCGCCGGCGGCGGCCGCACGGTCGCAGGACGCTGGCTGTTGCTGGACCAGGTCGGCGCCGGCGGCACCGCCACGGTCTGGCGCGCGCTGGACCTCGACACCGGTCAGGAGGTGGCGGCCAAGGTCCTGGGCCGCCACACCGGCGCGCTGCTCGCCAGGTTCTGGCGCGAGCAGGAGATCCGGTTGCGCCACCCCCACCTGGTCACCGCGATCGGCTGGGCGGCGGAGGAGGACGTGGTGCTGCTGGCCACCGACCTGGTGCGCGGGGGCACCGTCGACGACCTGCTCGCCGAGCACGGTCCGCTGCCCGACGGCGTGGTCGCCGAGGTGCTGGCCCAGACGCTGGCCGCGCTGGCGGTCGTGCACGCCGCCGGACTGGTGCACCGCGACGTGACGCCGAGCAACCTGTTGCTCGAGGCCACCCACGACGGCGCCCTGCACGTCCGGCTCGCCGACTTCGGGATCGCCGTCGACACCACCGCGCCCCGGCTCACCCTGAACGGCGTCGTCGGGACCGCCGGCTACGTGCCGCCCGACGTCGACCACCTGCCCGACCCCCGTGACGACCTGTACGCGGTGGGCGCGCTGGGGGTGCGCCTGCTCACCGGCCGCCCGCCGCACCCCCACCTCGGGCTGCCCGCGTCCCGGCTGCACGGCCTGCTCGACGCCCTGCTGGCCCGCGACCGAGCGGACCGACCCACCAGTGCCGAGCACGCTCTCGCCCTGCTGAGACGCCTCGACCTGGCAGTCGAGCCCGGCCCCTGGGTGCGGGACCGACTCGGCCCCACCCCGCCGGCACAGATTGGCACCGGCAGGCGCCCGACGCTGCTGGGCCTGACCCGCGCCGCGACCGTCGCGGCGTGCCTGGCGGTCACGCTCTGGTGCACGGGCGCCAGCGCCGCGCTGGTCACGGACCTCGACCCACCGCTGCCGTTCCTAGACTGGACCCCATGAACGCCTCGACCGTCCGCATCGGTGCCCACGTCGACCAGCACGACCCGATCGCGGAGGCCGCCGCCCGCGGCCTCGACGTGGTGCAGATCTTCATCGGCGACCCGCAGGCCTGGAAGGGCCACGAGGTGGCGTACCCGGGCGGCGCCGAGGCGCTGAAGTCGGCTGCTGCCGAGGCCGGCGTCGACATCTACGTGCACGCCCCCTACGTGATCAACGTGGCCACCACCAACAACCGCATCCGCATCCCCAGCCGCAAGCTGTTGCAGAGCCAGATGGACCTCGCCGCGTCGATCGGCGCCAAGGGACTCGTGGTCCACGGCGGGCACGTGAACAAGGGCGACGACCCGGCCAAGGGGTTCGACAACTGGCGCAAGGCGGTGGAGGCAACCGACGTCAAGGTGCCACTGCTGATCGAGAACACCGCCGGCGGGGACAACTCCATGACCCGGCAGCTGGACCGGATCGCCGGAGTCTGGGACGCCATCGCCGGCGCCGAGGGTGCCGACCAGGTGGGCTTCTGCCTCGACACCTGCCACGCCCACGCCGGCGGCAACTCGCTGGCGACGGTGGTGGACGACGTCCGCGCGATCACCGGTCGCATCGACCTGGTGCACCTCAACGACTCCCGTGACGCCTTCGACTCCGGCGCCGACCGGCACGCCAACCTGGGCAAGGGCCACGTCGACCACGACCAGCTGGTGGCCGCGGTCCGCGAGGCCGGCGCCCCGGTCGTGCTGGAGACCCCCGGCGGGCGGGACGAGCACGTGGCCGACGTCGCCTGGCTTCGCCAGCGCCTCTGACGCACCGCCGCCGCGCCGTCAGGACGGCTGACACACGGCACG
>JAZQNT010000583.1:0-2755 GCA_045627505.1 Nocardioides sp. | reverse complement strand
CTCGTCGTAGGCAAGATAGGCCAGCACCTCCGCGCCGGGCGCTTTGTCGTCGATCATCGCGGAAAGGCCGACGGCGTTTTTCACGCTCGTCAACTCCCCGCGGCTCATGCCGAAGCGCAGGATGTCGATGCTCTGATACTTGATGCGGCGCTCCTTGAAGTAGCGCTCGGCCTTTTTCGTGTCAAAGCACTTGGACTTTCCGAAAATCTGAATATTCATCTCTCTGTCTCTCCTTTATGTGCGCCGGGAAATACGGAAGCCGTCAAATCTCCGTGATGACAGGCAGGATCATCGGACTGCGCTTGGTCGTGCGGTAGAGATAGCCGGAGCGGGGTCGCGCAGGTACGGCCAGAACTCGGGGCCCTCGGCGCCGTCGTGGTTGGGCTCGGTGGCGAACGCGGGCTCGATCACCGGCAGCGAGCCGACGTCCGGAACCCGCCACGGCTCCGACCCGTTGGCGAGGTAGCCGTCCGAGAGCAGCAGCACCGGCGTCCGGTGGGTGACGGCGATCCGGCAGGCCTCCAGCGCGGCGTCGAAGCAGTCCCCGGGGGAGCGGGGCGCGACCACCGGGACCGGCGACTCACCGTTGCGTCCGAACAGCGCCTGCAGCAGGTCGGCCTGCTCGGTCTTGGTGGGCAGGCCGGTGGAGGGGCCGCCGCGCTGGACGTCGACCACCACCAGCGGGAGCTCGGTCATCACCGCGAGCCCGATCGCCTCGGACTTGAGCGCGAGCCCGGGCCCCGAGGTGGAGGTGATGCCCAGGTGTCCGGCGAACGAGGCCCCGATCGCCGCCCCGATGCCGGCGATCTCGTCCTCGGCCTGGAAGGTCGTGACGCCCAGCCCCTTGTGCTTGCTGAGCTCGTGCAGGATGTCGGAGGCCGGGGTGATCGGGTAGCTGCCGAGGAAGATCGGGAGCCCGGAGCGCACCGAGGCCGCCACCAGCCCGTAGGCCAGGGCCAGGTTGCCGGTCACCCTGCGGTAGGTGCCCTGCGGCACCGGCGCGGGCGCCACCTCGTAGCGGACGGCGAAGGTCTCGGTGGTCTCGCCGAAGTTCCACCCGGCCCGGAACGCCGTGACGTTGGCGTCGCGCAGCGCGGGGTTGCGGGCGAAGCGGGTCTCGAGGAACTCCACCGTGGTCTCGGCCGGACGGGAGTAGAGCCAGGAGACGAGGCCGAGGGCGAACATGTTCTTGGCCCGCGCCGCGTCCCGGCGGGAGAGGCCGAACTCCTTGATCGCCTCGACGGTCATGCCGGTGAGGTCGAGGGCGTGCACGTCCCAGCGCTCCAGGCTGCCGTCCTCACGGGGGTCGCCGGCGTAGCCGGCCTTCTCCAGGTTGCGCCGGGTGAAGTCGTGGGTGTCGAGGACCACCACCGCGTGGTCGGGCAGGTCGCCGACGTTGGCGCGCAGCGCCGCCGGGTTCATCGCCACCAGGACGTCGGGCTGGTCGCCGGGGGTGAGGATGTCGTGGTCGGCGAAGTGCACCTGGAACGAGGAGACGCCCGGCAGCGTGCCCTGCGGTGCACGGATCTCGGCCGGGAAGTTGGGGAAGGTGGCCAGGTCGTTGCCGTGGGTGGCCGAGGACGCGGTGAACCGGTCGCCGGTCAGTTGCATGCCGTCGCCGGAGTCACCCGCGAACCGGATGATCACGCGGTCCAGCCGCTTGGGCTCCCGCTCCCCGTACTGCTCGGCCACGTGCCCTCCTGCGCGTCAGATCTTCGCCGGTTCGAGCTCCTCCAGCACCCTAGCTCCGCGCGGGAGCCGAAAACAGGGTGCGCGCGGCGGTACCTGGGCGGCCGGTCACAGGCGTCGCCATCGCGGCGCGCACCAGGGTGGACAGCCAGAGAATCGTCTCAACTTCTGGGATTGCCTTCCAAAGTGACTCAAATAACTCAACTATGTTCTGGAGGGGCGTCAGGGGGACGTCGTCACCATCGGAGGAGAACACCATGAAGCGTTCGTCCATCACCCGCTGGGCCGCCGGTGCGGCCGCGTTGCTCACCGGCGCGGTGCTCGCCGGGTGCGGCAGCAGCGCGGGCAGCGACGGCGATGAGCTCCGGATCGTGGGCTTCGCCGTCCCCGAGGCCGCGAACGACGCCATCTACGCGGAGTTCCGCAAGACCGACGCCGGCAAGGACCTGGGCTCCTCGCCCGTCGACTCCTACGGCGCCTCCGGTGACCAGAGCCGCGCGGTGGAGAAGGGGCTGAAGGCCGACTACGTGCACTTCTCCGTCTCCAGCGACGTCACCCGTCTGGTGGACGCCGGCCTGGTGGACGAGGACTGGGACGCAGGCGCGAACAAGGGCGTGGTCTCCCGCTCGGTGGTGGTCCTCGGCGTGCGCGAGGGCAATCCCAAGAACATCAAGGACTGGGACGACCTGGTGAAGCCAGGCGTCGGGATCGTCACGCCCAACCCCGGCTCGTCCGGCGCCGCCCGCTGGAACGCCCTCGCGGCCTACGGCCAGGCGATCGCGAACGGCGCCACCGAGGCCGAGGCCCAGGCCTACACCGACAAGTTCTTCGGCAACGTGGTCTCGATGCCGGGCTCGGGCCGTGACGCCACCCAGGCGTTCCTCGGCGGCACCGGTGACGTGCTGATGGCCTACGAGAACGAGGCGATCCTCTCGGCCCAGAACGGCAAGAAGTTCGAGTACATCATTCCCGAGACCACCCTGCTGATCGAGAACCCGGGCGCGGTCCTCACCGACGCCCCCGAGGTCGCGCAGCAGTGGCTCGACTACGTCCTCAGCGACGCCGG
>JAZQNT010000582.1:0-1847 GCA_045627505.1 Nocardioides sp. | reverse complement strand
TAGAGAGGGACAACTCCTTGGCTCACAGAACGACATGGCTACGATCCGACTTGTCCTCTCGGAGATTTTCGGAGAACTGCCAGATGAGCCACAGATGGGAAAAGCCGTCGATCCCGCGAAGGGCCTCCGCCTCGGCGTACTCCCCGTCAAAGACGATCCGCGCCTCCAGCTCCTCCACGATCCCCGCCTGCCGTGGAATGCCGAATTTAGTTGTAAAATCGCTCTCGATATGAGCGATAGGACGGATCACAAAGTCGGACATCGTTAACCTCCTAACTCCTCACTATATTGCGGCGCCCTGCAGCGACATATAGTTTACCAGCATATGCATCCCTATGGGGCACCAGATGGTGTTGCTGCGTTCGTAAACGCGGCAGAGGATGAGTCCGGCGGGAATATACTGCACGAGATAGATGAGATTTCTCAGATCCAGCAGAATAAAGCCCGAGAGATGATACAGAGAAAACACTGCCACGGATACGGCATAGGCGGCAGCGCGGTTATACTTTCGCAGAAAACCGAAGATGCCGGCGCGAAACAGCACTTCCTCCACGATGGGAGCGAGGAAGACCGCCATAGCGGTGGTGGGGCCGCTGCTTTCCGCGGCGCGTGGAGGGCCACGCCCTGGGCTCACACCGACTGGGCTCACATCGGCTGGGCCCGCACGTGGTGGGACAGCGCGTGGTGGTGCGACGTCTGCTGCCTGGCGAGACCGGTCCCACCGGCGGTCCGGCGTTCACCGACACCCTCGGGGAGTGCCTGGACTGGGGCCCCGACACCTGCACGGTACGCACCGCCGAGGGCACGGTGGTCACCATCCGCCTGGCCGACGTGGTCTCGGGCAAGCCGGTCCCGCCGCGCGCCTCGGTCCGGATGCAGGTGCCTGCCCGCACCCTGCACCTGGCCACCCTGCCGCTGCTCGACGGGGCGCGCACCACCCCGGTGGGCGAGTGGCTGCTGCGCACCGGGGGCACCGCGGTCGACGGACGTCCCGCTCGACGAGGCAACTCCGTGCTGGCGGTGAACCCAATCGGCACCCCGGTGGACGACGCCGTGGTGGCCCGGACAGCCGCAGAGGTGCGCGAGCACTACGTCGCACTGGGACTCCCCCCGCTGGCCCAAGTGGTGGCCGGCTCCCCCGAGGAGGCTGCCCTGCTGGACCTCGGTTGGACCGAGGCCGGCGGCTGGGCGGAGGCACAGGTGGCCCCGCTCGCCCGCGTCCAGCGGTACCTCCCGTCCCCACCCGCCGAGGCTGAGGTGGACGAGTCGGGGCCTGTCGTCATGGCCCGGATCGGCGTGGCCCGGATCGGCACGGTCGCGAGGGCGCGGATCGTGGTGGACGACTCCCCCACCGACCCGTGGGCCTGCCTGGGCGACCTGTGGGTGGCTCCAGCGCAACGCCGCACCGGCCTGGCCCGCGCCGTACTGGCCGAGGCCGTGGACTGGGCGGCCGCGGCGGGGACCACCACGCTGCACCTGCAGGTGGGCCTGGAGAACGAGGCGGCTCTCGCCCTGTACCGCCAGATCGGATTCACAGCCCACCACCGGTACCACTACCTGACCCTGGACTGACTCGCCGGACCGCATGTCTGCTGCCCCTCCGGACGAACCTGATCCCACCTCCGGCAGAGCGCTCGTGGTCCCAACCGGGGTCGTGGATCCGGTGGTGGTGATGGCTGCACAGCAGCACGCTGTTCCCCAGATCGGTCCCGCCGCCCTCTGACCACGGTGTCAGGTGGTGGGCCTCGCACCAGGTGCCGGGGATGTCGCATCCCGCGGCCCGACAGCGTTTGTCGCGGACCAGGAGCGCCTTGCGCTGGGCCGGGGTGAAGAGTCGTCGCGCCCGC
>JAZQNT010000581.1:0-1555 GCA_045627505.1 Nocardioides sp. | reverse complement strand
CCGCTGGCCACCAGGGAATCCCGGCGGTGACGAGCGCACCCGTGCGCAGCTCCCTGACGCGCACGCCCACCGAGATCGCCCACCGCGCCGGTGCTCTCCTCGGGCCGGAGCAGACGCTCGGTGCGATGGAGGCCGCGCTGGATGCTGGCGCGACCTCCATGGAGATCGACGTGCAGCTGGCCAAGGACGGCGTCCCGATCATCGTCCACGACGCGACCTTCGCCCGCACGACCGACGTCGCAGGCGTCTTCCCGGGCCGTGCGAACGACCCGATCGGCTCCTTCACCTGGGACGAGGTGCAGCGCCTGGACGCCGGCAGCTGGTTCGGCCCCACCTGGGCAGGGCAGCGGATCCCCAGCCTCGAGGAGTGGCTGAAGGAGTTGGCCGGCCGGGCCCACCTGGTGCTCGAGGTGAAGTTCCACCCCGACAACACCGGTACGCCGGAGCAGGTCGCGGCGCTGCGCAACGCCCTCGACGTGCAGCTGTCGCGCGGAGCGCTCGGCGGCCTGGCAGCCGCCGGCAAGTTGACCGTCTCGTCGTTCAACCACACCTTCCTCAAGCCCTTCGCCGAGGCGCACCCCCGCGTTCCCGTCGGTGCCCTCACCGTCCTGCCGCCGAGCGCGGCCACGTTGGCGGAGTGGTCCACCTGGGCCGAGGAGGTGCACGCGCAGTACCTGCTCACCGGCTGGACGGCCACCACGGACATCCGCGCTGCCGGCCTGACCACCAGTGTCTGGACGCTGACCAACCCCGCGGACTACCGCACGGCGCTCGCGTCCGGCGCAGAGCGCCTGATCACCGACCGCCCGGGGCTGCTGGCTGACGTCCTCACGCCGCCCGCTCCTCGCTGAGGCGGCGGCCGGCTCGCCGGCGCGGACGCGGACGCGGACGAGGACGCACGACCGTGCCGCCCGGAAGGGGGGCGGACAGCGCGGGCGGACGAGGCAGGATGTCGGGATGGGCAGCGCGGGACGCAGGGACGACGGTCGAGCGGGCGGTCCGTGGCTCAGCAGGTCGACGCTGCTCCGGGGCCTGGGGGCGGTCGCCCTCGGTGGGTGGGTGACCGCCTGCTCGGGCGACGACGTCGACGGCACGCACGTCCCCCGAGGGGCAGCGCGGGCGCCCGGCTCCCCGGCCGGGACCCCGAGCCCGGACGCGATCTCCGTCCCCGCCTTCGCCGCCCAGACCCACCGGGGGGACCAGCTGGAGGTCCTCCGCGTGCGCGACGTCGACGATGCCTGGACCTCCTATGACGTCACCTACCGGGTACACAGCACCGGACCTGGCGCCTACGCCTACCCGGTGCGGGTCAGCGGCGTCCTGACCCTGCCCCCGGGCGACGGCCCCTTCCCGTTCGCGGTGCTGGCACACGGCTTCATCGACCCCGCCACGTACGAGGGAGGCCAGGGGATGGTGCGGGAGCGCCGGTGGTTGGGGTCACGCGGCTGGGCCACTTTGCACACCGACTACCGCGGGCACGCCGACTCCGATCCCGACCCGAGCGGCGGCACGGACGTGCGCCTGGGCTACGCCGTGGACGTCGTCGCGGCCCTCG
>JAZQNT010000580.1:0-2112 GCA_045627505.1 Nocardioides sp. | reverse complement strand
CGCCGACCCGCGCCCGCGCCCGCGCCGGGGGGGGGCGCGGCGGCGACGCTGCCCGGCCCGCTCGGGGCCCCGGCGCACGCAGCGCCGTGCTCCGGCGCCGACGGGGTCACGGTGATCGTCGACTTCGCCGAACTCGGTGGGGGAGTGACCGCCGGCTGCGCGGACGTCGCGGACGGCGCCCGCGCCGCCGCCACGGTCCAGGCTGCGGGCTACTCACTCACCATGGCCACCCGCGCCGCCGGTTTCGTCTGCCGGGTCAATGGCGCGCCCGCCTCCGACCCCTGCGTGGAGGCCTCCCCGGCGGACGCGTACTGGTCGGTCTGGTGGGCCGACGGCAAGGGCGGCAGCTGGGTCTACTCATCCCAGGGCGTGGCGAGCCTCCGGGCCACGTCCGGCGGCTACATCGCCCTGGCCTGGCACCAGGGCAGTGGCAGGAGCCAGCCGCCGTCGACGGTTCCCGTCTCCCGGAAGGTGGCGTCGCCCGGCAGCACGACCGGGAAGAGGGAGACGCGCACGGCGACGTCGAAGGCCAGCCCGAAGACCACCCCGAAGTTGGAGGGGACTCCGTCGAGGAAGGCGACCGGCGAAGGCCCGTCGAGCGAAAAGGGCGCGTCGTCGACCGTTCCGCCCGCAGGCGCCACCGCGCCCTCCCCACGCGCCAGCGCCCCGACCCCGGCCACCGCCAGCGTGTCTGCCAGCGCCACGGCCAGCACCCTCCCCGCCCCGAGCAGCACTCCGACCCCGGGCGAGTCGGTCGCCGTCGACCCCGGACTGCCCAGCGCAGCCGACATCAGCGCGGGCCCCGACAGCGTCGCCGTCGAGAGCTCCGGGGCCGAGAAGGACTCGCTCCCGCTCTGGGCGCCGATCGCGGTCGTCCTCGCGGTGGTGGCAGGTGGCGCGGCGTTCGTGGTGGCCCGCCGCCGGGTCGGCTGAGACACCGGCGATGAGCACGAGCAGGAGGACCCCGGACCACGCGGCTGATCACGGGGCTGATCACGGGCCTGATCACGGGCTCGGCCCCGGGGCTGGCCAGCAGCCCGCGCGGCGGCCGGGGCGTGCCCGCGTGCGACCGCCGCGCGAGCTGCACCCGGTGGCGTGGTGGACCTGGGCTGTGGGCATGGCTGCCTGCGCGTCCATGACCACCAACCCGTGGGTGCTCCTGCTGCTCGCCGCCAGCACCTGCGTCGTCGTGTACTCCTGCCGCGGCGACGGCACCTGGGCACGCGCGTTCAAGCTCTACCTGTGGCTGGCCGCGGTCACCGTGGTCATGCGGGTGCTGTTCCGCGTGCTGCTCGGTGGTTCCGACGTCGGGCACGTCCTCCTCGTCCTGCCGACCGTCCCGTTGCCGGAGTGGGCCGCCGGGATCCGCCTGCTCGGGCCGGTGACCTCCGAGCAGGTCCTGGCCGGTCTCTACGACGGCATGCAGTTGGCCTGCATCATGCTCGCCTTCGGTGCGGCCAACGCCCTGGCCAACCCCAAGCGCCTGCTCAAGGTGCTGCCCCCGGCGCTCTACGAGATCGGCAGCGCCCTGGTGGTCGCGGTCTCGGTGCTGCCGCAGCTGGTCGACTCCGCACGTCGGGTCAAGCACGCCCAGGAACTGCGCGGCGGGGGGAGCGGACGCATCCGTGGACTCCGTCGGCTCCTCGTCCCGGTGCTGGAGGACGCCTTCGACCGCTCGCTCTCCCTGGCCGCCGGGATGGATGCCCGCGGCTACGGCCGCGCGGGCGCCGTCCAGCCGCGGGCCCGCCGGGCCACCGGCGGACTGATGGTGCTGGCGCTGGTCGGCTCCTGCGTCGGGGTGTACGGCTTCCTGGACCGCACGACGCCGTGGTGGCTCGGCCTCCCGATGCTGGGACTCGGCGCGCTCTGCGCCGTCGTCGGCACCGCCAGCGCCGGGCGCCGGGTCCGACGCACCCGCTACCGCCCGGAGCGGTGGCAGCGCGCGGAGGTCCTGATCGCGCTGTCCGCGGTGGTCCCGGCCTGCGCCCTGTGGTGGCCCGGACGTGAGCAGCTCGCGGTCCTGCACCCCGGAGGCGCCTCCGCGCCGGTGATCACCCTGCCGGTGCTGGTCTGGCCGCTGCTGGTGCTGCTGCCCGTCCTGGTCGCGCCTCC
>JAZQNT010000579.1:0-4138 GCA_045627505.1 Nocardioides sp. | reverse complement strand
CTGCTTTCAGATTCAGCCGTTTCAGGGCTTCCTCGATACACAGAGGTTCCACTGTCTTGTTCACGGAAAAGAGGAATCTTCCCTCTGTTCCTGTTGCCAGGGCCTTTGCCCCATGCTCAACTGCATGGGAGGGCAGAATTTTCTCAGCAGCCACATGGAAGTTACCTTCGTGTGGGATACTCTCGGCCCACAGAAGCTTACCACCGTCAACACAAGCCATTTTAAGGCTGGATGAACCGATGTTGATTCCTACGCTTTGCATTGAAAATCTCCTTTTGTGTACAGTGCCCTCGTGGCAAACTCAGGATCGCTTGTTATGTGGAATCCGAGTTTGCGCAATCCCGCCGCATCACCAGGGGAAGGCACATGTGTCATATGTATTTCACAGCCCTCAAGATCCTTAAGTTTTTTACACCGGGGTCACTCGGGTGCCGGAACGTTGGCGGGCCACGACCATGCCCTTGGCGGCGAGGGTGCGCAGGGTCTCGCGGATGAGTGAGCGGGAGACGCCGAAGTGGGCCGCGATCTCGTCGAGGTCGAGGATGCCGCTGATGCGTCCCAGCGCGATGCCACTGCCGATGGCCTCGACGATCATGCCGTGCATGCTGCTGACGTGCTGGGGGTTGGGGGGGAGTGGCCTGAGGGAAGCGGGCAGGCCGCTGTCCTGACCGGCCGGGGGGAGGCCGTTAAAACCTGACAATTCGGGTCAAACCTTCCATCGCCGAGGGGGTGAGCGAATGATAAGCGCTGTGATGCCGATCACCACCGTGTGAAGTCGCTCACGCCGATGATCCTCGGCTGTGACGACGTCTTCTCCGCTCGTGCGAGAACGGCACATTCCCCACAGCTGCGCCGTGCCCGCGCCGCTCTTCCCCACCCCAGAGAGGCGTGCCGTGCCAGCCATCCCTCCGACCGGCCCAGCCGGAGTCGACCTCGCGGTCCGTGACGCGCCCCGCTACCGGGCACTGGCCCTGCAGACCGCCTGCCACGCCGTGAACGGGTGCGCCGACGTCCCCGCTGCACGCTCGGCCATGCTGGCCGCGATTGACCGGATCCACGCCGAGGCGGTCGCCTCGGTGCGCACGGCCGGGAGCGACACCCGGCTGGTCGTGCTGCCCGAGTACGTCCTCAGCGGGCCGCCGAGCGGTGAGGCGCTGGGGGAGTGGGCCGAGCGGGCCGCCCTGGCCACCGACGGGCCCGAGTACACCCGGCTCGGTGAGGTCGCCAAGGACCTGGGGGTCCACCTCTCGGTCAACAACTACGAGACCGACGTGCACTTCCCGGGCGTGTACTTCCAGGCCTGCGTCATCTTCGACGACAGCGGCCAGGTGGTGCTGCGCTACCGGCGCCTCAACTCCATGTGGGCCGTCACGCCGCACGACGTGCTCGACCGCTACCTGGAGGTGCACGGGCCCGAGTCGCTCTTCCCGGTGGCCGACACCGCGATCGGGCGGCTCGCCCCGATCGCCTCGGAGGAGATCCTCTACCCCGAGATCGCCCGCTGCTTCGCGGTGCGCGGCGCGGAGGTCTTCGTCCACAACTCCTCCGAGGTCGCCTCCGCCATGCCGACCCCCAAGAACATCGCCAAGGTCGCCCGGGCCCAGGAGAACAGCGCGTGGGTGGTCTCGGCCAACACCGCGGGCCTGCACGGACAGGGGCTGCCGCCGATGTCCGGGGACGGCTCCTCGAAGGTGGTCGACCACCGCGGCATCGTGCATGCCGAGGCCGCATCCGGACCGTCGATGGCCGCCAATGCCGTCGTGGACCTGAGCGCGAGCCGGGCCTTCCGCCGCCGGGTCGCGATGGAGAACGTGTTGGCTCGCCAGCGGTTCGAGCTCTACGCGCCCACCTACGCCGGGACCACCATCCACCCTGCGAACACGGTCGACGGCGTCCCGGACCGCTCGCAGTTCCGTGCCACCCAGCAGTCGGTGGTCGCCGCCTTGGTGCAGCGCGGCGTGATCTGAGCGCGCAGCGACCAGTACCACCAGTACCGCCAGCACCGCCAGCGCAGCCAGACCCGTCCCCCGTCAGCCCGCCCGCCTTCCGGGAGGTGCGGGCGGCGCAGACATCCGACGACACCCCGAGACCCCCGGCACGACCGGCGGGAAGGAGCAGTACATGACTGAGGTCAGCACCGCAGCAGCCGAGCTCCGCGCAGCAGGCGAGGCGTGGGAGGAGGCGGGCGTCGAGCACCGGGTCGAGGTGCTCGCCCGCTGGGCCGAGGTGGTCCGGGAGCGACGTGCCGAGCTGGTGGGCGCCCTGGCCCGCGACACCGGGCGGGTCGGACTCTCGGAGATGGAGGTGGACTGGATCCGCACCTCCGTGGCCCGCTCCTCGCAGTGGGCGCAGGAGATCCTGGCTGCAGAGTCGGAGCGCCCGAGCTCCGACCCCGGTGTCACGCTGACCTCGGCCTCGGTGCCGATGGGCCTGGTGGGCGTCATCTCCCCGTGGAACTTCCCGCTCCAGCTGGCCCTGATCGATGCCGTGCCCGCGTTGCTGATGGGCTGTGCGGTGCTGGTGAAGCCGACCGAGCAGTGCCCGGAGTTCGTGGGTCCGCTGCGCGAGACGATCGAGGCGGTCCCGGAGCTCGCCCAAGTCCTGCGCCTCGTCGAGGGCGGCCCGGAGGTGGGCGCCGAACTGGTCGGCTCGGTCGACGTCGTCTGCTTCACCGGCAGCGTCGCCACCGGACGCAGGGTGGCCGCCGCCGCGGCCGAGGCCTTCGTGCCGGCCTTCCTCGAGCTCGGCGGCAAGGACGCCGCGCTGGTGCTCCCGGGAGCCGACCCCGATGTGGCCGCGGAGGGCATTCTGTGGGGTGGCACTGCGAACACGGGCCAGTCGTGCATGTCGATCGAGCGGGTCTACGTCGTGAGAGGACACGAGGAGGAGTTCCTCTCGCGCCTCGTGGCTCGTGCCCAGGAGGTCGGTCTGGTCGGGGTCGACGCCGGTGGTCAGGTGGGTCCGTTCATCGACCCGCGCCAGGCTGACGTCGTCGACCGCCAGCTCGTCGCGGCCCGCGCCGCAGGTGCGGAGGTCCTCTGCGGCGGGGTGGTGGAGGAGCACGACCTGGAGGGTCTGGGAGTACGCCGCTTCATGCGGCCCACCGTGGTGACCGGCGTCGACCATTCCATGGACCTGATGACGGAGGAGACCTTCGGACCGGTCCTCGCGGTGATGGTCGTCGATGACGCCGACGAGGCGGTCCGCCTGGCCAACGACACCGTCTACGGGCTCTCCGGAGCGGTCTTCGGGGAACCGGAGGTGGCCCGGGCTGCGGCCAGTCGCCTGCGCGCCGGGGGGATCAGCGTCAACGACGTCTGCCTGACCGGAATGGTCCCGGAGGGGGAGAAGCAGGCCTTCGGCTCCTCGGGCATGGGCCCCTCCCGGATGGGCCGTGCCTCGCTGTCCCGGTTCCGTCGGCAGCGAGTGGTGCTGACGCGGCTCGAGCCGCGGGTCCAGCCGTGGTGGTACCGCTGATCGTCCTCCCGGGCGACGAGGCCTCCTCCTCAGGCGCGTGTCGTCCGCCGTCCCCTCCCACACTCACACAGGAGTACGCGTGTCCCTGTTGTACATCCGCGAGGCGGTCGTGAACGTCGCCGACCTCGCCGCCGCCACCCGGTTCCACGTCGACGCCTTCGGGTTCGAGGTGCTCGAGTCCGCGCAGACGGAGGTCCTCCTCGGTGCAGCTGGCGCCCCCTCCGGCCGGCTGCGGCTGGTGGCCGGGCAGCCGTCCGACGAGCCTGCGCCCCGCGTCTGGGACCTGGGTGCGCGGCTGCTCGGCATCTACAGCCACGACCTCGACGCCACGGTTGCCTCGGTGACCGCCGCCGGGGGACGCTCGCTCCCGCCGGTGACCTACCCCTACGGCACGGCGTCGCTGTCGGAGCTGGTGGCCGAGGGCGTGGACGGCGTCTGGTGGACGGTCCCGCAGGCCGTTCCCGGTGCGCACCGACCCAGCGACGCCTTCGCCACGGAGCCGGAGCGTCTGCACTCCGAGCTGCACACGGCCGTCCTCGTGGTGGACGACCACGACGCCGCTGTCGAGCTGTTCAAGGCCGGAGGGCTGGTCACGGTCTTCGACGGCGTGATGAAGTCGGAGGCCAAGCGGTCTTAGGAAGACAATAGAGAGGGACAACTC
>JAZQNT010000578.1:0-6509 GCA_045627505.1 Nocardioides sp. | reverse complement strand
GGGCAGTGGGGAGACCACATGAGGGTCCTGGTGGTCGGGGCAGGTGGCTACGTCGGCAGTCGGCTCGTGCCGTTGCTGCTGCGCGGGGGCCAGGAGGTGCGCGCCACCTTCACCGACCCGGCCCGTGCCCGCCGGCACGCCTGGGCGGACGCGGTCGAGGTGGTGCACGTCGACGTCCTGGACCGGGCGACGGTCCGCGCCGTGGTGAGCGGGGTCGACGCGGTCGTCTACCTGGTGCACGGCCTGCGCGCCGCCGGGTTCACGGCCACCGACCGCACGGCCGCCCTGCACACTGCGGACGCCTGCGCGGAGGCCGGGGTGCGCCGGATCGTCTACCTTTCCGGGCTGGTCCCGCCGGTGCCGCGGGAGCAGCTCTCCGCGCACATCGACTCCCGGCTCGAGGTCGAGGACCTGCTCACCGCCTCCGGGACGCCCACCACGGTGCTGCGGGCGGCCATGGTGATCGGCCGCGGCTCCACCCCGTTCGAGCTGATGCGTCAGGTGGCCGAGCGGATGCCGGTGCAGGTGGTGCCGATGTGGATGCACGCCCGGGTCCAGCCGGTGGCGGTGGTGGACGCGCTGGCAGCCGTGACCGGTGCGCTGGGACTGCCGCCCGAGGCGGGGTCACGCTCCTACGACGTCGGCGGTCCGGACGTGGTGCGGTACGTCGACCTGCTGCACCGGTTCGCCGAGCTCAGCGGCACCGGAGGCCCGCAGCTGCGCCTCCCCGGCCTGCCGGGGATCGTGGTGCGCAAGCTGGCCGCGGCCCTGGTGGACGTTCCGTCCCCGACCGTGGAGGCCATCATGGAGTCGTTGCGCCACGACATGGTCTGCCTCGAGGACAACTTCGTCCGAGACCTGCTGCCCCCCGGCCACCGGCTGCTGGGGTCGGGGGAGGCAATGGCCCGGGCGCTCGCCGTGGGTGACGTGGCCCCCGAGGGTGACCCGATGGGGCTGCTGGCCTCCGACCCCGACTGGGCCGGGTGACGTCGGCCGGGTGGCGCTGGGGCGCCGGTCACGGGCCGATAACCTTGCCGCCATGGCTTCCGACCCCACTCTTGCAGCTGACATCGACGCGACCTGCCGCCTGAGCGGCGAGTTCACGCTCCGCTCCGGCACGGTCTCCCACGAGTACTTCGACAAGTACCTCTTCGAGGCCGACCCGAAGCTCCTCGACCGCGTCGCCACCCAGATGGTGGACCTCATCCCCGAGGGCACCGAGCTGCTCGGTGGTCTGGAGCTGGGCGGCGTGCCGATCGCCACCATGGTGAGCGCCAAGACCGGCATCCCCACCCTCTTCGTCCGCAAGAAGGCCAAGGAGTACGGCACCTGCAAGCTGGCCGAGGGCCAGCCCGTCGCGGGCAAGAAGATCACCCTGATCGAGGACGTGATCACCACCGGCGGCGCCGTGCGTGACGCCACGAACGCGCTGCGCGAGCTCGGCGCCGTCGTCGAGACCGTGGTCTGCGCCATCGACCGCTCGCCGGCCGACGTGAACCCGCTCGCCGACGTCGAGCTCGAGGTCCGTCCGGTGCTGACCAAGGTGCAGCTGGACGCCGCGCGCGACAGCGCGAAGTGAGTCGAGCGCGCGACAGCGCGAGCTGAGCACCAGCAGACCCCCGTCCCGTTTCGTCCGGGACGGGGGTCTGCTGCGTGGGCCGCGAGGACGGCAGTCGGGGCAGGGCGCCCTACGCGGCTGCGTGGATCTCTTCGCGCTTCTCCGCTGCCGCGCGTCGGCCGCCGAACTGGCCGTACCCCACGCCCCCGAGTACCAGCGCCATGCCGACCGCCTGCGGGAGCCCGAACGGCTCGGCCGCGAACGCCACGCCGATGAGGGTCGCGGTCACCGGGTTCAGCAGGCTGATCAGGGCCACGCTGCCGGCCGGCATCCGCTGGATGGCGGAGAACCAGCACCAGTAGGCGACACCGGTGCCCACCACGCCGATCCACAAGTAGCCGAGCGCGGCCGGCAGGTCGATCGCCGGGGGCGCGCCCTCGAACAGCAGTGCCACCGGCAGCAGCAGGAGGCCGCCCACCACCAGTTGCCACGAGACCAGCGTCAGGTTGTCGACCGGCGGGGTCCAGCGCTTCACCAGCACCGAGCCGACCGAGGTGCAGAGCACCGACGCGACCGCCCCGAAGAGTCCGAGCGCGGTGACCCCCACGGTGGTGCCGAGCACCAGCAGCGCCACCCCGGCCAGCCCGACGACGCCGCCGATGAGGCGCGCGGCGGTGGCGCGCTCCCGCACCAGGACGAAGGCCCACGCCATCACCGCGAGCGGCAGCAGCGCCTGGACCGTCGCCGCCAGCCCGCCGGGCAACCCGTAGGCCGAGAGGTAGATCAGCGGGAAGAACGCCCCGATGTTGAGCACACCCAGCACCACGGCCCTGCCCCACCAGCCGGGCGGCGGGAGGGTGCGCCGCCACGCCAGCAGCACCAGGCCCATCGGCAGCGCCCGGAGCAGTGCGCTGAACAACGGTCGGGCGTCAGGCAGACACTTCTCGGTGACGATGTAGGTGGTCGCCCACACCATCGGCGCCACGGCGGCCAGGGCGAGCAGGCGCAGGGGAGGGCGCGGTGTGGTCACGGACACGGGGACACAACCCCCGGTCTGCACCCGCCATTCCCGAGCGCACCGCAGGAGCAGGCGCGGGACCGGCCTGCGTCGTGCATGTGTGGGTCAGGTGCGCGGGTCAGGCGTCGCGGCGGTGCTGCGCTTCGCCGGAGGGCAGCGGCGGCACCTCGTGGCCGAGGATGTCGCGGTCGGGGCGGCCGTCGTGGTCCCGGTCCTCGGCCTCGGGGGCGTTGGTGCGCTTGTGCCGGACGTACTCCCAGACCATCGGGATGATGGAGAAGGCCAGGATCGCCATGATCGCGAGGTCGATGTTCTCGCCAAGGGCGGGGAAGGCGGTGCCGAGGGAGTAGCCGAGCACGGTGATCGAGACGACCCACAGCAGGGCGCCGACCAACGACCAGGTGAAGAACCGACGGCGGTCCATCCGGGTGACGCCGGCGACCACGGTGACGTAGGTGCGCACGAACGGCACGAAGCGGCCGATCACGAGCGCCTTGTTGCCGTGCTCGTCGAAGAAGGCGGCCGTCTGGTCGAAGTACTTCTTCTTGAGGACCCTGCCGTCGCGCTCGTAGAGCTTGGGCCCGATGGCCCGCCCGATCTCGTAGCCGGCGACGTTGCCCATGAGGGCAGCGATCACGAAGCAGACCAGGCCGAAGACGAGTTCGGTGAAGTGTCCGCCGTACGGGAAGACGTCGATCTGCCCGGAGGCGAAGAAGATGCCCAGGGCGAACAGCAGCGAGTCGCCGGGGAGGAACGGGAAGAAGAGCCCGCACTCGACGAAGATCATCAGGAGGCTCAGCCAGAACAGCTCGGCCCCGAACTGCTCCAGGAGCCAGTTGGGGTCCATCCAGTCCATGCCGAGCATCTGGATGGTCGGGACGAGATGGCTGGCGTCGAGGAGGGCGCTCACGCGTTCACCCTATAGGTGGCCTGTGAATCCGCGACCCTAGGCTGGGAAACATGCCCGCTCCGCTCTCGACTGAAATAGCGTCCGCACCTGCCGTGGCCCGTCCCGAGGTCGGTGCGTCGGCCGCCGTCGAAACGAGCGCGCAGGATGGTGCTGCGGAGGCGGTCGAGGCGCTGGACGCTCCGGAGCAGCGGGCGCCCTACGACCCGATGCCGCACGGACCGGCCGAGGTGGGGCTCGGGCCGTGGCCCGGTGGGCGGGAGGCCTGGCCGCTGGGGGATCAGTACGACCCCGAGCTGTTGGAGCACGGAGACCGGCGCAACGTCGTCGATCGCTACCGCTACTGGACGATGGAGGCGATCGTCGCCGACCTCGACACCCGGCGGCACTCCTTCCACGTGGCGATCGAGAACTGGCAGCACGACTTCAACATCGGCACCATCGTCCGTTCGGCCAACGCCTTCCTGGCCGCCGAGGTGCACATCGTGGGCAACCGCCGCTGGAACCGTCGTGGCGCGATGGTGACCGACCGCTACCAGCACATCCGTCACCACGAGGACGTCCCGGCGCTGGCCGAGTACCTGCGCAGCATCCCCGCGGAGGAGGGTGGCCCGGTCCAGCTGCTGGGCATCGACAACCTGCCGGGGTCGTTCGAGCTGGAGTCGATGGAGATGCCCGAACGGGTCTGCTTCCTGTTCGGGCAGGAGGGGCCCGGGCTGAGCGAGCGGGCCCGCGAGGTCGTCGACGGCACCTTCTCGATCGCCCAGTTCGGCTCGACCCGCTCGATCAACGCCTCGGCTGCCGCCGCGATCGCCATGCACTCCTGGATCGTGAAGCACGCCGACCTCTCGGCCGACGCCGCCTGGCGCGGCTGAGCCTCCCGCCTGCCTCCCGCCTGCCACCCGGGCGCCTCGGCCGGGCGGCGTGGCGTCCGGACCGGTCCTCGACGTTTCACCGGAACGAGGACGTGGGTGCCTCTGGCGCTCCGGCGTCCGACCACTAGTCTGTGAAGCGTTGATCCGTCTGTCCCGAGGAGAGTTCATGCCCATCGCAACCCCCGAGCGCTACGCCGAGATGCTCGACGCCGCGAAGTCCAGGTCCTTCGCGTACCCGGCCATCAACGTGTCGTCCTCGCAGACGCTCAACGCTGCGCTGCAGGGATTCGCCGAGGCTGGTTCCGACGGCATCATCCAGATCTCCACCGGTGGCGCCGAGTACCTCTCCGGCCCGTCGGTCAAGAACATGGTCACCGGCTCGGCCGCCTTCGCCGCGTACGCCGCCGAGGTCGCCAAGAACTACCCGGTCAACATCGCGCTGCACACCGACCACTGCCCCAAGGACAAGCTGGACGGCTTCGTGCGTCCGCTCATCGCCCTGTCGGCCGAGCGCGTCAAGCGCGGCGAGAACCCCCTCTTCCAGTCGCACATGTGGGACGGCTCGGCCGTGCCGATGGACGAGAACCTGGTCATCGCCGAAGAGCTGCTGGCTGCGTGCAAGGCCGCCAACATCGTCCTCGAGATCGAGATCGGTGTCGTCGGTGGCGAGGAGGACGGTGTCGTCGGCGCGATCGACGAGAAGCTGTACACCACCCCCGAGGACGCCCTCGCGACCGCGCGTGCGCTCGGCGTCGGCGAGAACGGTCGCTACATGACCGCCCTCACCTTCGGCAACGTGCACGGCGTCTACAAGCCGGGCAACGTCAAGCTCCGCCCCGAGATCCTGAAGGCCGCTCAGGCTGCCGTCGCCGCCGAGCTCGGCCTGGGCGAGGGCGCCAAGCCCTTCGACCTGGTCTTCCACGGCGGTTCGGGTTCCACCGAGCAGGAGATCTCCGTCGCGGTCGACTACGGCGTCGTGAAGATGAACATCGACACCGACACCCAGTACGCCTTCACCCGCCCGGTCGCGGCCCACATGTTCGCCAACTACGACGGCGTCCTGAAGGTCGACGGCGAGGTCGGCAACAAGAAGCAGTACGACCCACGCGCCTGGGGCAAGGCGGCCGAGTCGGGCATGGCCGCCCGCATCGTCGAGGCCTGCCTGAACCTGCGCTCGGCCGGCACCTCCCTGGGTGCCTGACCCCGCACGCTGAACGCCTCGAAGGCCGCCACCGCCCAGCGGTGGAGGCCTTCGTCGTCCGCGTCCCGTCACCTCCGCATCGTGCAGGCAGGGGGCCGTAGGTCGGCGCGGGGCGCGAGCAGCGTGCGCCGGGCGACCTCGGCAGTCCGGTGCGCAGCCCAGTCCTCGTAGCAGGCGTAGCGCGGGCCGTGGCTGCGGGAGCCCGTGGCCGCGCTGCACACCAGGTCCACCCGCGAGCACCACGTCGACACCTGTCCGGGGCGGCCCGGGCGCAGCAGGCGGGCGCCCAGGATGCCTCCGGAGCTGGCCAGCTTCCGGGGCAGCGCGCTGACGCCCGTCTGCTGGCGGTGCCGGGCCGGGTCGGCGAAGAGCGCCAGGTGCCGGATGCGGGACCGGGTGGACGCCCGTACCGCGTTCCACGCGTCCCCCAGCACCTGCGCCCCCTGGGAGTAGCCGAAGGCGTACAGATCGGCGTGGGGACAGCGCTCGGCGGTCCGGTCGAGCAGCTCCGTGGCCGCCTGCACCCCGCGCCAACTTAGGTTTATTGTTTGGTTTTAATTACACATTTTTGTACAACTCACTAACTTTCGAGTTACTTCCGTGAACTTTCACACCCTTTTGGTCAACCCCATCACTTTCCTACAATCTCAATACATTCCTAACAAAAAAGAAAAGCCATTTTATCTCCACGCAAAAGAAAACCTCTTGCGTAGGGATGAAAAAGACTTTTCATGGTACCACCCTTGTTCGTAGCAAATAAGCTACCTCGTGAATGATGTGGAACTTCAATTCTTTCGCGAAAAATTCACGTGCAACAAAGAATCGAATCATCATTCATTAATAACGAGCATTTCGACGATGCCCGAAGCTATCTAATGGTGGGAAACCCACGTTTAATAGCTCACTCCGAGGGGATGTCGGATCTAGTTACATCGCCGGCTTCCAGCAAT
>JAZQNT010000577.1:0-1823 GCA_045627505.1 Nocardioides sp. | reverse complement strand
GGGGCTGCGCGAGATGCGCCGGGTCACGAAGCCGGGCGGACGTCTGGTGGTGGCCGAGTTCAGCCACCCGACCTTCAAGCCGTTCCGCGTCGCCTACCTCGAGTACCTGATGAAGGCGCTCCCCGCGATCGCCCGCGCGGTTTCCTCGAGCCCGGACGCCTACGTCTACCTGGCCGAGTCGATCCGCGCCTGGCCCGACCAGAAGGGCCTGGCCGACCTGATCGCGCAGGCGGGCTGGACGGATCCCGAGTGGCGCAACCTGACGGGCGGCATCGTCGCCCTGCACCGCGCCACCGCGTGACACGACACCGCGCCACCGCGTGAGGCGGCACCGCGCCACCGCGTGAGGCGGCACCGCGCCACCGCGTGAGGCGGCACCGCGCCAGCGTCTGAACCGTTCCGAAGGGCCCCGTGACCACGGGGCCCTTCGTCGTCTTCCGTGACAGATGGCGTCCCGATCAGAAATCGGGCGAAATGGGTGGGGAAATCAGCGTGACGTCACTCACCTCCGGGTCTACAGTGGCCGCTCAGGCAACCTCGTGAACGTTTTCACAAGGACACAAGACGAGCAGGCAGGAACGGACAGGACACCGAAGGAGCCGGGTGCACGCCCGGTTCGGCCCAGGGGGGTGGCATGGAGCTCTACACACCGGTGGTGGTGCTCGCCGTCATCGCTGCGCTCTTCGCGGTCGGCTCGATCCTGCTGGCCCAGGTCGTGGGACCCAAGCGGTACAACCGGGTGAAGCTCGAGTCCTACGAGTGCGGCATCCAACCCACCCCGCAGCCGGTGGGCGGCGGACGTGTGCCGGTCAAGTACTACATCACGGCGATGCTCTTCATCGTCTTCGACGTCGAGATCGTCTTCCTCTACCCCTGGGCGGTGAGGTCCGACGCGATGGGCGTCTTCGGATTCGTCGAGATGCTCGTCTTCGTCCTCACCGTCTTCGTCGCCTACGCGTTCGTGTGGCGGCGCGGCGGGCTGGACTGGGACTGAGAGCCAGGAGCGAGGGGGACGCTGTGGGCATCGAGGACAAGCTGCCGAGCGGAGTGCTGCTGACCACCGTCGAGGGGTTGGCGGGCTGGACACGGAAGGCCTCGTTCTGGCCTGCCACCTTCGGTCTGGCCTGCTGCGCGATCGAGATGATGACCGCCGGCGGGCCCAAGTACGACCTGGGCCGCTTCGGGATGGAGGTCTTCCGGGCCAGCCCGAGACAGGCCGACCTGATGATCGTGGCCGGTCGGGTCAGCCAGAAGATGGCCCCGGTCCTGCGTCAGATCTACGACCAGATGCCCGAGCCCAAGTGGGTGCTGGCGATGGGGGTGTGCGCCTCCTCGGGCGGCATGTTCAACAACTACGCGATCGTCCAGGGCGTCGACCACGTCGTCCCCGTCGACATGTACCTCCCGGGCTGCCCACCGCGCCCCGAGATGCTGATGGACGCCGTGATCAAGCTCCACGAGCAGGTGCAGCACACGAAGATGGGCGCCCACCGGCAGGCCGAGATCCTCGAGCGCGAGGACGCCGCCCTGAAGGCCCCGCCCGTCACCCGGCCGGAGGGGCGACGATGAACACCGACGACCAGAACCCCAACGAGCAGAGCGCCGACGACCAGAACTCCGACGGCCAGAGCAGCAACGGCGCGGACGCCCAGCAGCAGGACCCACGGGAGCAGCTGCCCCAAGGAGCTTCCAAAATACAGTACCTCCCTTAAATGATGAGTAACGGCAGCCTGAAAACAGACTGCCGTTTTCATTAGTTTTATCAGCCGTTAAGCCAACCGCCTACACCGTCGGAATTGATGGATATTGTGCCGTTGAATACT
>JAZQNT010000576.1:0-2021 GCA_045627505.1 Nocardioides sp. | reverse complement strand
TGTGGCGAAGGAGATCTGGGTCTTTGCGCAGTCAACCGCGTAGCTGCCACGGTCCTTGTCCAGGATCCTGTCTTTGGATGGATCGTCTATGGCGGACGCGTAGAGACATCTGCCGGCGGGGAGATGAAGGTCTATCCCGTCGATGCCACGAAGCCGTGGTCGTTCGAGGCGACCAGGCACGGGGACTCGCCCACGGCGCAGTCGACGTTCTGGATCAACCCGCACGAGCGGCACACCAGGTGGTGGTGGTTGTCGCCGGTCCACGACTCGTACCGCGCGGTCGAGCCGGCGGGCTGGATCCGACGCAGCAGGCCGGCTTCGGTCAACGCATGGAGCACGTCGTAGACCGCCTGGTGGGAGACGTGCTCCCCGTCGGCCCGGACCCGGCGGATCACCGCGTCAGTGTCGAGATGGGGCTCCGCACCGACCACGGAGAGCACCGCGAGGCGTGGGCGAGTGACCCGCAACTGGGCGTTGCGCAGGGTGGTG
The DNA here is from genome assembly GCA_045627505.1 of Nocardioides sp. Taxonomy (GTDB): domain Bacteria; phylum Actinomycetota; class Actinomycetes; order Propionibacteriales; family Nocardioidaceae; genus Nocardioides. Next base: position 1,532 of record JAZQNT010000576.1, on the reverse strand, counting down.
GCGGGGTCAGGCGTGGCCATCTCTCCAGCATGGCCAGTTCTCTGGACTCAGTCGAGAGTTGGACACCATCTTCTGGCGGGGAACGGTCTTCGGCTCCGGGCTCCGGTCCCTCACCGGCTGTCGCGACGGCTCGACGTCCGCCGCCGCCCTCAGAGTGAGCGCACCACGCGGGCCGGGTTCCCGACAGCGACCACGTCCGGAGGCAGGTCGCGGGTCACGACGGATCCGGCGCCGACCACCGTGTTCGCACCGATCGTCACCCCCGGGCAGACGAGGACTCCCCCACCCAGCCACACGTTGTCACCGATCGTGATCGGTTCCCCGGCCTCCCACTTGTCGCGTCGCGGCCCTGGCTCCAGCGGGTGCGTGGCCGTGAGCAACGAGACGTTCGGTCCGATCTGCACGTCCTCGCCGACCACGACGTGCGCGACGTCCAGCACCACGAGGCCGAAGTTGGCGAAGGACCGTGCCCCGAACCGAATCTGTTGCCCGTAGTCACAGCGGAAGGGCGGCCGGATCTGGGCCCCCTCGCCGAACTCGGCCAGGAGTTCGGCGAACAGCGCGCGCAACTCCTGCTCATGGGTCGGATCCAGCGCGTTGATCCGATGAGTGAGGCCCTGGGCCCGCCGGCAGGCCGCGACCAGTTCGGGCTCGTCGGCCCGGTACGCCTCGCCGGCCAGCATCCGCTCACGCATCGTGCGCCCCGTCATGGACCCACCGTACGCGTGCACGAGTGGTGAGCCAGCGGAGTCAGGCAGCGGGCAGCGGGCAGCGGAGTCAGGCGACGCGCAGGCTGACCTCGATGTTGCCCCGGGTGGCCTTGGAGTACGGGCAGACCTGGTGCGCCTGCTCCGCGAGTTCCTGCGCCTGCTCGGCGCTCACCTGCGGCAGGTTCACCTCCAGGGTCACCGCCAGCTGGAAACCGCCCGCACCGTCGTCACCGAGGACCACGTCAGCCACCACCTCGGAGTCGCTCACGTCGGCGCCGGCCTGTTTCGCCACCTGGCGCAGCGCGGAGTGGAAGCACGCCGAGTACCCGGCGGCGAAGAGCTGTTCGGGGTTGGTGGCCCCGCCGGGACCGCCCATCTCGGTCGGGGTGCGGACGTCGGTGACCAACACCTGGTCACTCGTCTCCACGTGACCGTTGCGTCCGTCACCGGTGGAAGCGGCACTTGCCGTGTAGAGAGGCTTCATCCTTCGACCCTAGGGGGCGGGGGGCCGAAGGCGCACCCCCCGATTCGGGCTCCGTGCTGATCACCGCGCTCCGCATTGATGACCAACGGGGCCAGCCAGCGTCCGGGCAAGAGCCGTACAGGGAAAACGAAGAGGCCCTCCCGAAGGAGGGCCTCTTCTCACTGTGTAGCGGGGACAGTGTGCTGGCTCAGGACATCGGAAACCCATGTCTCACGACATCGGAAACCCCGATCCTGACCAGTGTCGAAAGCCAGGCTGGTCATCACCGCGATCGAGACCGAGGGCATCACCCAGGGCGAGGCAGCGCGCCGCTACGGCGTGTCCAAGGGCTGGGTCAG